>JBCBQE010000124.1:0-11296 GCA_039820385.1 Cyanobacteria bacterium J06635_10 | reverse complement strand
GTTCCTCCGGTAAATGTTGATTGTTTTTTAGCATCGTCATTTTTTAGGGCTTTTAATTCTTTGACTTTTTTCTTATCAAAAGCATCTGCTCGGTAAACCCTTACTCCTAAGCTGTAACCATCTTCGGGTTCCGTGGAACTTGGGTTATACCGAAATGCTTGAACAATCATGTCTTTGGAGGTAGCGATCGTACAGCTACCGTCAGCATCACCATCTACGCAGTACAAGTTAGTGTCTGGTTTAGAACAGTAATCGTTAGCATTACAGGTTAAAGTTCCTTGTTTGGGAGCATCGTATTTACTAAAGTCGTATTCCTCTAGTTCGTCGTCACTTTTGTTAGGTAATTCTGGAGGCTCAATTGTGCCACTTCTGACACCATCTATATAGCTTTGGGCCGCATCTGTGGCAAATTCGACTCGTCTTGCTTGTACCCGAGTCGCTACGGATAAGACGATGGTAGGTGCGATCGCCGTCATTAAAATCCCCACTACAATAATTGCCACAAGGGATTCAATGATGGTGAAACCTGACTGATTGGATGACGGTGGACGGAGTTTTTTTAGGTAAATCATCTGAATAATGAAGTTATTCTGGCTAAATTATTCTCGCTGGTTGACTAAACTCGAATTAAGAAAACTTATCGGCAGGCTGAAGGGCGTTGATTTTCGGGAATGGCATATCTTTTGTCAGATCCATACTTATTTGAAGGTGCTGTTCCGTAATTACCAGGTTGTGCTTTAGATTGAGCCGCACATAGCAATGTTGATACCCAACTATCATCACGGCTGACTTCTCTGTAAAACTCGTTTGGATCTCCTGTTGGCGGTGCGGTGAAGCGCTGAGAGAATAAGTCAGGTAACTGAGTTAGCAAGGCGACATCAAAACCCCAGGAGCGATTACCTGGCTGGACATAGAAAGGTGTTCTACCCAAGGTTGTGTCGCTTTCGCTGTTTATGGTAGTTCGATAGGCTTGGGGATATCCGAAAAGTGTTCCAGTTGTAGAAAAACCTGTGAGTCGGTTGTTGTAATTGGTGGGGAGAATTGGCTCCCAAGGTGCCGTTGCATAGGAACTTCTTTTGTATTGAATGAAGGAGCCACTAACTCTGTGTGTTGCATCTTTCCATTTTTCTAAGTAACGAGGAAAGTTTTCTAAACCACCATTTGATTCTTCTGGGCGTGCTGGAGTATCTCCTTGAGCAAACACTAAGTTAGTTTCTGTATCGACAGCAACTTGTAACCAATTATTGTCCCTACTTTGTACATCAAGTGCTTTCTTATCAAGTACTTTGCTATTCCCAGGTGCCTCAAAGGCAACATGAATTTGCAGTACTGGGATTAATAATGGTTGATTGCTGCGATCGCTGTCGGTTATAACATTTTGAATCAGCAGAGGAGACTTATAGCTATATTTGTCGCTGCTACTGTTCTCGGTTTTGAACCACAAAGCTCTTCTATGGAGTCGGGGCCGATTGGTAGAACTGTATGCTGTGTAGTCAAGGTAGCTGCCAGAAGGATAGTAATTTACCTGTCCATTTTTATCGCTAGGTGTATCAATTTTACTTTCCCTGTCTATATTACTTCCAGTAATTCCTAGAGGAATTGGTTGGTTGCTAGTATCTAAAATTAAGTTACCTGTTGCCGCATCGCGCAGGAATGCAACTCGGCGAGGATAGCGTCGATCATCTTTATTTATTGCAGGCCTAGCCGTAGTACCTGCTCCAAGCCTACTAGCAGTGAAATTACTATCATTTGGTTTTATTTGAGAAGCACCCGAATCTACAGCTTTATAGCTCCAATCAACAGCACCACCAGTTTGGTAGCCAACCACCCAATCATCCGGTTTACAAGCAGTAACTATAGGCTTACGACAGATTTCCATTACATATTCTGGAAATAAAGCCCGCCGCTGAACTGGAGTAGCGAAGTTATTAAAGTAAGAACTTTGTATATCACCATTGGAATCTCGTGGAAATCCCGCTGCTCTTTCCCACCAATCGTAACTAGTAACAAAATTATTTTCCCAAAAGCCATTTAGCCTAGAAGCAACTATGCTTGGTATATTGCTTTCTTTAATACGGACATTAGTCTTATTTTTTTTATCATCACCATCTAGATCGACCCCTAAAGCCTTTTCACTCATACGAGTGACGTTAGTATCAGTAGTATCACCGTCACCATTCAAGTCAATTTGAATAATTCTTTCATCAAGTCCTGGTGATATTGTGCTTGTTTCAATGGTGCCGTCTCTATCCAAGTCATAACCTAAAGGTGAGTAACCCCAATTGTCTCTAAGATCGTAGTCGCCTTGATTGCGGTAACCTTCTTGGAAATTTGCAGATAAAATGGTAATTGCATCGGCGATCACAGTAGCAGGCCGCCATTTTTCACCAGTAGTACAACCACTAAACTGACCTGGACGACAAGCAAAGTTTGAATTTAAAGTAGCTTTAGTACGTTTATAAAAGTCACGCCAATCACTGTCTAATTTATTGGTGAATTCTTCATGTTGATGTATGTTGAAGTCACCTTTGATGTAAACTGGCAAGTTGGTTGCTAAAATTAAACCCTTTTCCTCCGGTCTATTGAGATTACTAGTGCTGCGGTTCAATTCTTCGCCATTAATCAGCATAATTGCATTAGGACGACGAGTCGGGTCTAATTTAAAGTCAGTGGAACTAGTGCCAATTTTGTCATCATCATCATTAGGATTGTCATCGTCGCTCAGATCTGGTAATGCATCTTCGCGGGTAGCGTAAATAACTCCACTATTAGGTAAGAGGTACTCAGTAGTATTGTGGGTTGTCTTGCCGATTGATTTATTTTTTAGTGCCTTCAAATCTAAAACAGTGGCACGAATTTCTAAGGGCTGACGTAGTTCTACATCTAAGTCGTAGGTTCCTGCAGAAGCATCTCCGGGTTTGTCAACGGCCTTAACTTGTCTTGCATCTAAGAAAGCGGTTTCTCTAATTGCACCATGAGGAATAATACTGCTGCTGGGGCTAATGGAACCGTCCATTATTTGCAAGGCACAGATTGCTGAATCAAGGGCGGATTTTTCTGCTAAGGTAAGGTCGCCACTACCTTTGTCTAAGGCTTTCTTAAGTTGTTTGTGGACTAAACGTCCGTTGGGATATCGTAGTTCAGCTTGATAATTTAAAACTGTTCGATACCTAGACTTATCTCTGGTGGGAGCACTGTAAACTATACCGTTATTGGAACCACCACTAGATGCACTATTCCAAGAAAGTCTTTTACCTTCATAAGTCGTAACATTTTGTGCAGTTTCAGCATTAGTAGGATCGTAGAGAGAGCTAACACAGGCGATGGGCGTTTGGGGATTGGAACTTGGGTTTGTTGGATCGTAAGCGCTACGTTGGAAATGATAAACCGCTGTGGCTCGCATTCGCAGGTAAGGAGTTTTGGCGTGGGGTAATCCCTGTGCTGGCGTAGTAACGCCCATTGGCATCCAATCGGGCCAAACTTTGTCATCTGTAGCTCTTAGAGCATCGTCATATGTGGACTTTGTTTCAGTTTCGTCATAACCGTCAGGTAAATAAATCCCCGCACCCGTCACTACACGCAACCCACCAACTACATCCAAAGCATCTTCTGGATATAATGTTGCGCTTTCTTCCCAGAATCGATCGCGCCCTGTTTCTCCAAGATCGTCTAACTCACTTACTTGGGGATAGCGCTTACGGCGGGTACCGTCCGTATTCCTATCATCTATATTCCATTCTTTTTTATCAATTTCTTGACCGGCTTCTTCCTGACTGACAAATTTACCTTTAGTATCATCCCACCACATTTGTGGTAAGTTATTACCCACTAAAACTCTGTCTCCCAGAAATTTTTCTTCACCCTCTGGTTCGGGGAAATCAGTTTGTTGTGCCTTCAGATAAATGCCTTTACCACTTGCTGTCTTTAAAGGTAGTTCGGCGTATCCGTCTTCATCTATACCATCACTAGGATCAAATGGGAAAACCCATTTTTTTGGCGGCCGCATTTCATCGCCTGTTGTGCGTCCTAAGACAGTGCCTCTGGTATAGCCTTCTGTAGCATCTGATTCAGTATCATCCAGATCAACTTCAGCATAAGGAACGCGTCGCGTACGTTTTCTAAAGTAACTTCTCAGTAATGCTCTTTTCTCTATGGCTTCATTTTTACCAGCATCTACTCGCTTTTCAAGTTCCTCTTGAATTTCTGTAGGAAGATTGGTTTTAGCAAGTGCAGCAGCTGCATCAACTAAAAGATCGATTCGCATTTCATAAGCTCTATTGTTGTAGGCAACTTGCGTTCCTCCACTTAAGTTAATAGACTTATTCGTACTGCTAATTTGTTTTTTTGTTGGGTTCTGAGAAGTAGTTATCTGACTAAATAAATCTACATCTACACCTTTTTGATCGCTAGCATCTGAGGTACGAGCATTGGCAACATTACCTCCAACTACAATTTTGCTGTTACTTTCGCTGAAATAACAAGAATCTGGACTGCTGACTAGAAACAATCGGATTGGTAGAACTCGTTTTGCAATCAATAAATTGGAATTAGTCAGAATCCGTCCGTTTAAGTTAATTCCACCACCAGGGGATATTTCTAAATCATCGTTATATAGTACGGCGTTGTTAGTCAGGGGACGACGTTCCCTATCTTGCTGATACTCTAAGGCTGCAAAGCCTTTATTACCCTTAAATTCTTCGTATTTGTCATCATCCTTGTTTCCTATATCAGTAATTGGGACTGTTGTTGTATAAACAAAAATACTTCTTCTCAGGGTGCTACCTCTTTGATACCAACCTTGAGAACCAACCAAAGAAGCACTAGTATTATTACCGCGATCGCAAACAGTACTACCTTTGGTTTCATTCATCGGCGGGGTTCTAGCTTCCAGAGGATTTCTAGCTCTGGTAGGATTGCCACCACTTTGAGGAGGATTTCTAAACTTAATGCTGTATAAGGTATAGCTATCAAATTTACCGTTATTATCAGTATCTACTGGATATTTCCAGGCGGTATTTAGATTTTCGTCGTCAGTTAATGCTGGATTTGTCTTACGACTACCACTTTTATCAATGTCATAAAACAGCGTTAATTGTGACTCATCACCAAAAGTAAATTCCCCAATGTTATCTGCAATAACTTGTCTAAGTGAAAAATCATTGGGAGTCGAACGGGGCAATCTGGGATCTCTAAATAATTTATCAATCTTCGCTTTTGCCCGATCTATGGCAGGAGTTGCAGCATTCAAAACTGCCTGATTAACCCTGACATTACTAGCATTCTTAGAACGCTCAAAGGAGCGAAATAAAATTGCAATTGTCAGTAGCACAACTACCAGCGATACCATGGCTACCGTGGGTAACACAAAACCAGAATTAACCCAACCTGGTCTTTTTTTAGTAACTATGAAACTTCGTAAAAGCCACAGACTTTGTTTTTTTACAGTAGATGGAGATTTAGGTTTAAACTGTTGGTAAAATTTTTGAATTGCCCTGAATAACTTACGATTTCTAGACATAGCTACTTTCCTATCAAGAGTTGTAATACGAGTTTTTAAATAAAATAATTGGCATTTTCGGATTTAAAGTAATGCCTATGGGATTTTTCAGGCAAATATAGCGGTTAACGAGAAGAGTGCAGTACAGTTATAACCCCTCTCCAAACCTCTCCCCTCAAGAGGGGAGAGGCTTTAAGGCTCATGTCAAATTTTTAATTTTGTATTTCATTCAACTGAAATTCGCTATATAGCTTTTTCAAGCGATGTACCTATAATGAAAAATAGCCGAAATAATCAGCAATAATTTGCTCTATTTGTTTTGATTATGAATTGCTAATTAGTATTAAATGTAACTACTATAAAAATTTTATGAAAGAAAAATGAAATATAAACATTGCCAACCTAAATAATTTTTGGTCGGCAGCAGTTAATATCATCAAGTTTCATAACTCAAACTAAATTGCTATTTATTTTTTGTAAATTTATTATGTTTTTCCGGTCAAAATAAATCTTGTTTGAATTTATTTAATTTATAGCTGACAAAGAAAAATAAAGCCATAGCTTCATCATATTTTTGCGGTTTTTTTACGTAATTTAGTATTATCTCAAGACAACTTTATGAAGTTGTGATTAACAGACTAAGTTTATAGTACCCACTTGGTACGGTAAAGTTATCAGAATAAAAAAATATTGTGGGTTTCGCTTGAGTGGCTAATCTGCCTACACCCTGGAAGGGTGAGGCTACAAAAACAAAGCCCACCTACGTGGGCTTAAAATCTTTATGGATTGGAAAGGCAATATTTGTTTAATTACCTGCAATTCCAACTTATATAGCGAATTTCACTTGAATAAAGTACAAAAATGAAAATCTCAAATTCGGCTTAAAGCCTTTCCCTTCTAGAGGGGAGAGGTTTGGAGAGGGGTTTAGACTGTATTCTACTCAAACGAAAACCGCTATATACGATTGAGATTAATCCCAGCTTCCTTTGCCATTGCATCCAAACCTTTCTTTTCCAATGTTTTGATTGCTTTAGTAGAGAGCTTAAGTCTCACCCAGCGATTGCCTTCAGCCCACCAAACGCGCTTGCTTTGCAGGTTAGCGTGTTGAAGTTTCTTAGTACGGCGGTGAGAGTGAGAAACCGCATAACCGTTATTCGCTTTCTTACCAGTCAGTTGACATCTACGAGACATATGAAGAATCTCCTATTTTTTAACGTAATCTTCTATTTTATAAGAATACAGTTTGGTTTTTGGATAACTTGTAAGGGGTAGGGAATAGGCAATAGGGAATAGGGAATAGGGAGTAAAATTTATAACTCCTAACTCCTCACTCCTGTAGAGACGTAGCACTGCTACGTCTCTACAACTGATAACTCCTAACTCCTAATTCCTAACTTTATGAGCGATGAATTGCCCAAATTATTTTGCAGCTTGCTCTGTGAGCTTAGTAAGTACTTCGTTCGATCGTTGTACAAAGGATTTCATTCCTTCTGCATCGAAGCCTTTTTGGGACATTAAGGCTAAGTCATAAACGTGCTGGCAAATTGAGTTTACCATTTCGCCTGTTGGGGATGTTCCACCATCTTGAATGATACTACCTTGGTTGAGATTTGCCAGGTTCTGTATTAGTGGGTGGGCAGTATTAACTAATAATACGTGTTCTTCAGGAAATTCTACATTTTGCTGCTGCATCATGGCATTCATTTCCCGCAAGCGACGCAGTATCTCTGGTAGTAGCACCATTGCTGGTGGTGTACCTTGGGGGTTATCGGATTTTAGTGCTTCGGTACGGATGTTGAGTTTTGGTTTATTGAGGGCTTTCTCAAATATTTCTTTGATTGTGTCGCCTTTGGTTTTGTTGGTTGTTGGATCTACTATTTCCTCGGATTTATCTTTATCTAGCAGGGTGTTATCTAAGTCGGAGTCTACCCGGGTGAATTTGACTTCGTTGTATTCCCGTTCGAGGAAGTTGATAAAGTGGGTGTCGATGAAGGAGTCTAAATATAGGACTTCTAAGCCTTGATTTTTATGTAATTCTACGTAAGCTGCCTGTGATGCTTCATCGGTACAGTAGAAAACGCGGTTTTCGTGGCTTTCTTTGTTGCGTTCTAAATACTCTTTAAGAGTTACGTAGGGCGATTTTACATTTTGAGTAGATTCGGGATTTTCTTGTCCCTCGCCACCCGGGGTAACATCTTGCCAAACGTCACCTTCTTGGGACTGTACTTCTACTGCGGGTGTATTTTGCGTTTCCTCCACTGAAGTATTTTCTAATTCTTTGGTGGTGCGAAAAACGACGATATCTTCAACTTGTTTTTTGAACTTTTCATCATTCATTACCCCGAATTTGACGAAGGTTGCTAAGTCTTTCCAAGCATGAATATACTGCTCGCGATCGTCGCGGTAAAGTTGTTTGAGCCTGTCGCCGACTTTCTTCGCAATGTAATCGCCGATTTTCCGTACAGTGCGATCGCCTTGTAATGCACTACGGGATACGTTGAGTGGAATATCGGTACTATCGATTACACCCCGCATGGGTAACAAGAATTGGGGGATGATTTCTTCGCAGTTATCGCTGACAAATACTTGGTTACAGAATAGTTTGATTTGTCCTTTGGTAACGTCAACGTCTGGTTTGAGTTTGGGGAAGTAAAGAATACCGTTGACAATGAAGGGATAATCGGTGTTCAAATGTACCCAGAGTAAGGGTTCTTCCTCAAAGGGATACAGGTAGCGGTAGAATTCCAGGTAATCTTCTTTAGTCAAATTACTGGCAGATTCGCGCCACGGTGCTTTTTGTCGATTTAATACCTCCTCATCAAGCTTGATGGGTACGGGCATAAAATCGCAGTAAGTCTTGACAAGATTCTTAATTCGTGCTTCTTCAACAAATTCTTCTTCCTCTTCCATGAGGTGAAGAATGATAGTAGTACCGCGAGTGGTGCGTGATGATTCTTCTAGAGTGAAATTTGGGGAGCCATCGCAACTCCAGTGAACTGGCTGTGCCCCTTCTTTATAGGATAAAGTATCGATTTCAACTTGGTTTGCCACCATGAAGGAAGAATAAAAACCGAGTCCAAAATGACCGATAATTGGTTGATTGGATTCACCTTTGTACTTCTGAATAAACTCTTCAGCGCTAGAGAAAGCAACTTGGTTGATATATTTCTTAATTTCCTCAACGGTCATACCGATGCCATTATCGGTAATAGAAAGTGTTTTTTTATCCTTATCTACAGCAATTTGAATTTCCGACTCGCCGATTTCACCAGAGAATTCTCCAGAGCGAGCTACCATTTGCAATTTTTGGATGGCATCAACGGCGTTTGATACTAGTTCCCGTAAAAAGATTTGATGATCTGAGTAGAGAGATTTCTTGATAATCGGGAAAATATTCTCAGTATGAATACTGATAGTACCTTGTTCTAACATAATTTAATCGCAGCAAATACAAATATTTTAATGACTATTCGAGTAGTAAAACCCTAACACCCCACTTTACAGGAAAGAAAAGCAGGGTTAAAATTTATCGCTTGCAAGGGCAGGCTTAGTTATTGCTAGATGCACCACAAGTTAACTTGTTTTAAAGGTTGCCGCTGCATTTGTGGTTTCATCTCGGAGTTATTACCAATTTGGATTTTAATGCTCAAGTAGATAAATTGCACTTAATTTGCTGGATTGTTTGCCCTATAAAGATGATTCGGATTTCCCTACCGTTTGTTGAAAGGTATGATTTAACTGCTTCGCTGCCAGAGCAGTTTGAAGCTAGCAGTTAAATTTAGTCAGTTAGAGCAATACCAAATAACCTTCTTATAATTAGTTATTTAAATTAAATCCTTAATCAAATGCTTGGCATTGCGAGCGGCGACATTCCAATTTAAACGGGTTTGGTATTCATGAAATGAAGATAAAGCCAAGCTTTTATATTGGGAATAATCCCCAAATAAATTAGAAATATAGGTACAATATTCCTCAATTTCAGCATCTGGAGCAAATGTTTTACCATTAACCCCATCTCTGACTACTGTTGGTATGCCAGCAATATTGGTTGCCAATGATGGTACACCAAAAGAGCTAGCTTCGCAAAATACATGCCCAAATGTTTCTGCTTGCGATGGCAAAATCAGAAAATGCGATTCACATAGTAATTGATTAATTGTTTTCAATCCTTCTGGAGTCGATTTGCTAATAAATCCCAAACATTTGACAAATTTTGGTAGGGGTTGGCTTGTATGGGGATGACATCCAACTACTGTTAATTCAGTTTCTAAACCTGCTTTATTCAGTTTTGTTGCTACTTGCAGGGCTATATCTCCTCCTTTTCTTTCCCAGTCAACTCCAACAAATAGCAATTTACAAGGATGAGTTATTCTAGAGTCAACTATTCTTTTAATATCTTCTAAATTACGAGTAGATTCAAAATTAGCACCCCAAGGAACTACTTTAATTTTAGATGTTGTAATTCCGTAAGTTTGAGAAGCCATGCGAGCCGCCCATTCCGATGTATAAATAATTAAATCGCATCTTTTAAGAGCTTCAGCTTCAATTTTATATATATTTTTAATATTTTCTTGACATAAGTTACTCATATAAGGATAAAAATTGATTAAAGCACTCAGAGTAGTATCTGTCCATATAATAAGTGGTTGTTTTGCATCTAAATATGCAATTGGGACTGTACTTTCTGGAGATAAGATTACATCTACATCTAGATTTTTTAGCTTATTTTTAATTTGATGGGCATAATTTTTTACTATAAATGGCTCTGCCCAGCGATAATAATCTTTCTTAGCTAAATTGCGGTAAAAACTCCATTTTAGTCTGGTGGGGATGGCAAATTTTTTGCTTAGGGGACCTATGTATTCTATTGATGTAGAATCATCTACTAAATTATTTGCGATGTAATAGCCAGCAGTACATATACCTTGTACGTGTTTTGTCCAAGAGTTTCTATTCTTGACATCATATGATGTAACGTAGGCAATTTTCATAAAAATATGAGAGATAAATACGGGTTATTCAGTTCTTATTGTGGCAATGATACTTCGATCTAACCTCACAATATGCTGGTATATTCCACATATTTTTGAAAAACTATGGAGAGTAAAGCATAAAATGGTGCCTTACGACGTTCCGTCTAAGAGACTCTACAATATTTAAACTTTTCAATAATCAAATCGAATTCCTATAGCTTTTAAACTTATCGTGGTTTATACGGTTAGGTACAGGATATGAATTCGCTAAAATATTGCTTAGTCATAATTCCTGATTTAGATCGAAATGAAAGTGATCAACTTGGCTTCAGCAAAATTCAATGATTTCAGAAAAAAAGCATCTTCTTTAAAGAGAGATTTAGCAAGAACTGACCAAAATATTATTAAAAACTATTTCCAGAATAACCAAATCAGGAAACTACATATTGGGTGCGGTAATCATCGTCTTAAAGGCTGGCTGAATGCCGATCTTTCTTCAAACTCTGCTCAAGTTATTCGTATTGATGCTACTAAAACTTTTCTTTTTGACAGTAATCAATTTGATTACATATTTAGCGAACACATGATAGAACATATTACTTATAGTGAAGGAGAAATAATGCTTTCAGAATGTTTTCGCGTCTTGAAGCCGGGAGGTAAATTGAGAATATCAACGCCGGATTTCCTATTCCTGATTAATCTTTATCAAGATCGTAAATCAAAACTACAAACTGATTTTATAAAACATTCATCTGATAAATGGATCGAAGATTCTCCTCACTATAAAAATGCTCCTGACTTCCGAGAGATATTTGTCATCAATAAC
>JBCBQE010000123.1:517-11323 GCA_039820385.1 Cyanobacteria bacterium J06635_10 | reverse complement strand
TTCACATTTAACTTAAAATCTCGCTTCATACATCAATCGAAATTCTCCGGCTTCGTAATCGTAAACAAATCTTGCTGAAGAGGTTTCGTTAATATCTTTCAAACCTGTCAAAGCTGGGAATACCTGTAACCTATTTAACCCAATTGATTTACCCAAAGAATTTACGGGGCGTTGTGCTATCCATAGAAATTCTTGGGTAATTTCGGCTTGTAAAGGTGCGACTAAGTAATCTAGCACTAAAGATTCTAATAATTCCGTTTCGTTACCGCTGGTAATTTGTTGTTCGAGTTTTTGCAATGAAGCGAATGTACGGTTTCCTAATAACGATAGAATTTCGGTTTTGTTACGGCTGGGAGTACTTGCTAATGTAACGGCAGGATTTTCGAGTAAACTTCTTGTTTCTATACTTACTTTACTATTGGCGTTGATGCAGTTGGAAAATTGTTCTAATTGGGTTGGAGAGTCGGTAGTTAATGTTCCTAATTCGGATACTCGAATATTTGTTTCGTACGGTTGACAAGCGTCACCTAATGATGAATTATTATTCCCTAAAGATGCAAGTAGTTCGTTTGCTTCACCTTGAAGGATGATTCTGATATCAATTTGTTCGGGGTTAACTGCTGCTACTACATCATCTCGAATTTCGGAATCGACTGCTTCTAAGTTGTCAAAACTCGGTGCGTCAACTACTGTAGTTTGTATTTCTATATCTAACTGGGGATTGAGTAAACTACGATTTGGTGAAAACGTAACTTGTTGTTTGCGATCGCGTGTGATAAAGAATGAGTTTTCTAGTAGGAAGAGGCTACCTCTTTTAAGTTCAATTTCTCCATCCCCTCGGAGATTATTCAAATCGCCGTTAATTGTAATGTCTCCCGCCATGCGGAAGTTTGCTTGTGGAAAATCGTTACTAAAGCGGAATCCTTTTCCTATAGTTACACTGAAGTTTTGAAATGTGGGGTTAATAGGTAAGTTAGAATCTGTTGAAAGGGGTTTATTTGCAACTGTTTTTGCGACTAACTTTTTCTGTTGAGTTGTTGATTCTTGCGTGTTTTCCGTTTTTTCTTCTGCGAATTGAGGTATAAATACGCGTCCTTTTTGTAAAGTGATATCTCCGGCAATTATCGGATTGATTGCTGTGCGGGAAACTTCGATATTAGAAGCAATTTCTCCGTTGTATAAACCTTTCAATTTTAGTTTCCCGGGGCCTAAAACTACATTTAAAGGTTGAGTATTGCTACGGGGTTGGAATAAAGGTAAATTACCAGTAATAATAAATGGACTTTGGGCTAAACTACCGGATATTTCCTCTACTTGGATAATTTGGTTATTTAAAGCAAGGTTGCCTAATGCGGATAATTTAATCTCGTTGTCTAACTGTTTGGTTTTGATTGTGGCGTTTTCAATTTGAATTGTAGAAGTAGCGACTAAATTATCTGATAATCCTTGAATTGTATCGGCTTGGGGATTTAAGTCACCGTTAATTGCGATCGCAATTTCTCCGTTTCCTTTTAACCACTGTACTTCACCTTGGGTAAGAGCATCTAAAAGCGCGAAAGCTTGATTATCAATTCTCGCTTCCACAGCGACGGAATTTTTTCTATCTAGTTGGAGGGGATAAGCAACGCTAGCATCAACTTTGACGACGGAATTGGGAGTGGTTTTGAGGTTAGCGATAGAATCAATATAGTTGAAATTGCCAGCTAATTCTCCCAAAGGTTTTTCGTTGATGGTGCCGTTAGTTAAGGAAAATGCACCTTGTGGAATATCGGGTTTGAATGCGTTTCCACCGAGGTTTGCTTGTAAATTAAATTTACCGCCAATATCAACGGGTAATTCTACAAATCTTTCGGCTAATTCTACAGGAAGATTTTCAACCTTGACTATTCCCGATGATTTCAATCCGTCTAATTCTAAAGTTCCATCAATGCCAATTAAACCACCTTCCACTCCAAGTTGTGCTGGCTGTATTTGAATTATGCCGTTTTGATAAGTTCCTTTGGCAACTACTTTATTAATATCTATAGCTTGATTTTGTTTGACAACAACACCTTTATCGGGATTTACCGTTACATATTCTTGTTGAGGTTGCCATTGCCAATCGTTACCTTGTAGTTGAAAATTAATTTGGGGATTTGTAAGCTTTCCAGCGACGGCGACTTCTGCATTATATTCTCCTGTAATATCAAACTCGATGGAGTTATCTTCTTGTTTTAAAGCTGCTTGTTGTTGAATGCGATTCACAATTTCTGCAAACAAGCGTAATTGTTGGAGTATTGGCGAGTTTGGTTTTCCGACTGGTTGTACTTTGACATTCGCGGCATTACCGTATTCTGGATTTAAGATATTGTTAACTCCACCCTGTAAGTCTTCTAAGTTAAATACATTTACAGCGGCGAAAATATCTTGTACTTTAGCCGAATTAGCAACTAATCTACCGTTGATATCGCCGGAATTTAAATTTAAACCACCTTGCAAAGCATATTCAGTTTTACCAATTTGCAAAGTTGCTGCATCTACCCGAGCATTTTCTCCATCATAGGAGAAAGCGGCGACGAATTCTTCGGCTTTGACGGCACCTATGGAAGGAGAATCAACGTTAATATTTCCAGCGGTTGCTAAGTTGAAGAGGTTAACGTCAAGGTTTCCGTTTACTGTACCACCAACGGTAGTGCCGATGGTTTCTTCGACGACGGGAAGAAGATTTAATAATGATAGGGAAGCATTTTTCAAGTCGATATCTAAAACATCACCTTCCCTTTTACCGCTGAGAAGGATGGGATATTGAGTATTTACTCCTTGTTTGAAGTCGAAGAAGCTGGGAAGATAAGGTGATAAGCAATCTTTTCTATTACAAGGTTGTAAGCTGGCGGCGATTCGATCGGTTTTACCGCGTAAATCTAGTTCGATGCTGTTTCCTAAGTTTACGTCAACAGGTCCTTGTAATAAAGGTTGAAATGCTATTTTATCTACAGCGACATTTTTTAAGTTTAAATTCCCTGCTAATCTAAGGTTACCGGGAGTAAAAGGTGCTGAAATCAAGTTTCTGCCGATAAGTCTACCGGAAAAATCAGCTTTACCTTTAATTGGTATTGTTTCGGTATCTAATTGTTGTGCAATTGAGTTTAAAGGCAGTTTCCCTAAGTTGGAATTTACATCAACGTTTAAATCGGTAGCGAGATTCCAAGAAGATATTCCCTCGTCGCTGGGAATTACTACAATTTGTCCTTTGGCGTTTAATTCTTGTTGCTGAGTGGTAATATAAGCTCGCGAGGCTTGAATTAAAATCGGATTCCCTTCTAATAAAGGTTTGACTTCTCCAGATAAGTTTAATTTAGCCGATAATTGTGAAAGTTCCGGACAAGATATATTGAAACTGCGACAAATGAAGGGAATCTTAACGTTATCGGCGTTGATATTACTGGCGATTTTACCATTATTCAGGTTGGCGATCGCCTTTAAGGTACCTTGAGCAACTGAAGCGTTTGCATTCACATCAGCGTTTATATTATCAAAGTTATTCGCCAGGAGTTGATCTATCTTACCAGTGACATTTACCTGAGTGTTATTCACCGTCACGGGTAAAGGGGTATCTGGTAGAAGTTGATTGAGAGAAATTCGATTCGCAGAAGCAAAGGCTTGTAAATTATTCGTAGCTAAATCGCCTTTGGCATTAAAGTTGATATTTCCTGTACTTTTACCGGGTAAAATTAATCTGCCGTTAGCGGTAGCTCGGAAACTATTTAATTTATCTAATTTATCTAATTCAAAAGATTCCAATTCCAGTAGCTGTTTTACTGCACCGGAAAGGTTAACTCTGGTATTGGCGACGGTGACGGGTAAAGGTAATTCTGGTAAAAACGGATTTGCAGAAATTCGATTGGCATTGACATTGGCTTGTAAAATTCCTCGATTTAAATTTCCGTCAACTGCAACGCTACCATTATTAACGCTCAAATTTAAATCGGCACTACCATTTACCTTGGCGATGTCGAAATCATTGATAATATCGAGGTTTCCCGCTAATTTGACATTACCGCGTTGTAAAGTAACTGGTTGATTTAAACGAAACTGCTTTTTTTGCTCTGCCGATAATAAATTACTTACGGGAAAGGAATTGGCATTCGCGACTAAATTCCAATTTTTCGTAGCAAAATTCCCATTACCGTTGAAATTAACTCTACCTCTACCTTTTACTTCCGGTAAAATCAAGTTGCCATTTACCGAAGCGCGGAAACTCTTTAAATTATCTATCGATGAAAAATTAATTAACTCCTTCACCGCACCAGAAACATTAACTCTACTATTCGCCACGGTGACAGCTAAAGGTAACTCCGGCACAATTTTATTTAAATCAATTCCCCCAGCATTAACCTTCGCCGCTAATATACCTCGATTTAAATTCCCGTCGAGTGCAACATTACCCTTGTTAACATTCAAATTTAAATCGACATCACCTTGAATCTTCCCAACGTCGAAATTATTCAAACTTCCCGCTAACTCTACCTTACCCCTTCGTAAAAATATCGGAGTTTCTTTCAACCTCTCCCCAATATTCTCCACCTTTGCCAAAAACGGATTTAAAGCCAAACGATTCGCATTAACAGAAGCATTCCAATTATTCGTCGCTAAATTCGCACCGCCATCAACATCTACTTTACCTTCCGCCGTTTGCAAAGTCGTATTATTTAAAGTAACTCGATTTCCAACTAACTTAACTTCACCACCACCAGAAACTTGTCCAACTATATCGGCTTGTGCTTGCGGTAACTTCCACGATAAAACACCTTGAGGATTAGCCAACGTACCGTTAACTTCACCATCTGCCGATAATTTCCCCAACTTTACCATATCCTCGGTAACGCCGTAAGGAGCTATTATTTCTCCAGTATTGGGAACTTGAGCATCAAAAACGAAATCTAATTTCGATTTACTAAAATCTTTTACTTCCGTTAAAGACTTCGGGAATAAAACTCTACCCTTAGCGACAATATCACCACCAATTGCAGGAGTAGCGCGAAATTCATTCAAGATAACCTGTCGTAAATTTCCGCCAAAAACAGTATTAACTCTACTAAATACCGTCTTCTCAACTATTATTCCTTTCTCGCTGACAACATTCCCCAATAAAATCGGATTTTTCGCATCCCCCTTAAGTAATAACTCTGCTTGCAGAGTACCATCTATATTTATAGGAGATTTGATCGGAGTTGTTTTCAAAAGATTGCCAATACCGAAAGAATTGGTATTAACCTTTAAATCGAAACCCTCCTTTAAGTCAGCATATCCAGAAACCGCAGTAATCAAACTGCCATAACTAGCTCTAGTATCCCCAAAACTAACCTTTTGTTCATCAAACACTAAATTTGCGATCGCATTAACAGGAACTTTCAACTGTGGCGATTTTACCTGTAAGCGTTGCAAATTAGCAGTACCTTTCACCAAAGGTAACTCAGATAAACTCGGTAAATCGATTGCCAAATCAGCATTTAACTCACCGCTAGGAATCGTCACCGGAATATTATCTTTAACGTAATTAGTTAGATCGGGTAAAGAAAGCCGATCGATCTTCGCATTTACCTTAGTTTTCCAACTTTCTAACTGAGTTTCACCATCAATATCTACCTTCCCCTTCACAACCGGTGCATTAATACCATACCGTAATTGCCAAGGCTTCTTCTCATTGTAATTGAGAAAACCGTTTATTTTTTCTACCGCGAAAGGAGTCTTCAAAGCTTGGGGAAGTACAGCAACCTTAGCTTTGCGTAAATTAACTTTCGCATCAATAGCAAATGGAAGCTCCCCTTCCTCCTGAGTATCTAAATTAAGCCTTACCCATTCCCCTTGCTTGTCTTCCTCAACATAAACATCTGGTTCAATCAAATTTATCCTTATAGGAAGGGTTTGAGTAAACAACAACGCAATCGGATTAAACCCGATATCAATAGCTTTAGCCTTAACATAATTTGGGTCATTTTCAGTTGCCGGAATCGAAGAATTTTCCAACCGGATCCCGCTCAATGACCAACTTTTTACCTCTCCAACCTTTACCTCGCGGTTGATAAATTCACTGAGTTGCTCATCTAATAAAGACGGTAATTGACGACGAATAAAATAATCCAAGCCGAAGTAGCCAGCAACACCCAAACCCAGAAGAGAAACGCCAAATATTTTAATTGCAACACCCAACCAAGCACGTCTTGGTGCTTGAGATTGCTGAGATTGCTGACTTTGGGAATCTGACTCGGGAGGAATATTTGGCGGTGTCATAACTGATTTTAATTTAGGTAGAGCGTAACATTCTTCGACCTATATCCCTACTTTTGAGAAATAAGGATATTTTGGGTACTATGATACGCCTTTGAAAATTTTATACAAAGCTAATTTTTTACTTTTTTATTATTTTCCTATAGGAATAAGAATTAATACTTTTGCTTGACAAAAATCATAGTATTTGGTGACAGTTTGTTATCCATCATATTGATATAACACTGAAGTAATAAGTATAAATGCACGGTGGTCTAATTTCTTCCTTCGCGAGATTGAATTTGTTTATCGAGAGAGAGATATTTTTATTTTCAAATTGTAAGGTTATTTACACTATCGCTAACTAACTATATTACTTTTTTTGGCGTTGCTGAAAAGAAGTATGAATTAAATTTGATAGATAACCGAAACCTGTGTAGAGACGTTACAGTGTCAATCTCAAAATCTAAATTCATACCCGAATTCAGCAACGCCCTTTTTTTTATGTCGCATTAGCCTCCTAAACTTATTCATTACAAACTTATTCAAAAAAACCGTGAATATCACGACAAAATCAAAATTGAGATATTCCAGTATTCATACCGAAGATAGATGGCAGAAAAACAAAAGAAAATGGTTTAGGCGAAGAAATATAGACGCGCTCTGCACGACTTCTTCGAGACAAACCATTGCTGTATTTAAAGGTCTAAATTTTTGCTTTTATGATTCAAACCCCAACCAAAAAGAAAATCGATTCCTTACCTATAGAAGTTACTCATTCACGCAATTTCATTAGCTGGTTGCAACAGCAACAGATATCTATTGCTTTAACTACCTACCAAAGTTCGCGTTTGATGCTCATAGGGATAAACGACGAAGGAACATTTTCTGGTTTTGAACGTATATTTGACCGAGCAATGGGGCTTTATGCAACTCCCGATAGACTTTATCTGAGTTCTCGCTATCAGTTGTGGCAGCTAGATAATATTACCACGCCGGGAGAACTTTACAACGGTTACGACAAATTATATGTACCGCGCATCGGTTACACCACTGGCGATCTAGATATTCACGATATTGCTGTAGATAATTCGGGACAAGTGATTTTTGTCAGCACTTTACTCAATTGTTTAGCAACAGTAAGTCAAAAGAATAGCTGTACTCCCTTGTGGAAACCACCTTTTATCTCCAAGGTAATTAACGAAGACAGGTGTCATCTTAATGGTTTGGCTATGAGAGATGGAAAACCTGCTTATGTAACCGCGTGCAGTCAGTCGGATGTTGTGGATGGGTGGCGGGAAAAACGTCGAGATGGGGGTTGTGTCATTGATGTAGAGAAGAATCAAGTAGTAGCTACAGGCTTGTCGATGCCCCATTCTCCCCGTTGGTATCGAGATAAGCTTTGGTTGCATAATTCCGGCACCGGGGAATTTGGCTATATCAATGGGGAATCCTTTGAGCCGATTGCTTTTTGTGCGGGGTATCTGCGGGGAATGGCATTTTCTGGAGATTATGCATTAGTGGGTTTGTCCCAACCCAGAGATACCACTTTCACCGGTTTGTTACTGGAGGAGAAATTAAAAGAGAAAGACGTATCCCCCAGGTGTGGATTAATGGCGATCGATTTAACAAGTGGGGCTGTAGTGGAGTGGTTAAATCTGTCAGGTGAAATTACTGAATTATACGACATCCAGGTGTTAGAAAATGTAAGGCGACCAATGGCATTGGGTTTTCAAACTGATGAAATTAGCCGCTTGTTAACTTTAGACTCGATGAAATAACTTTTTTTAATTTTTTTAAACTAATAAGGAATTTAATTATGACAGTTAATTTTGATCCTGCACAGAACTTTGCCGTTGGTAATTCACCATGGTCTGTAACAGCAGGGGATTTCAACGGCGATGGACAATCTGACCTGGCTGTGGCTAACTCTTCTTCTAACAACGTCTCGGTGCTGTTAGGAGATGGTAATGGCGGCTTCGGTGCTGCGCAAAACTTTAGCGCGGGTTCTGCACCGATAGGAGTAACTGTTGGGGACTTTAACAGCGATGGAAATTCTGACCTGGCTGTAGCTAACTTTAATTCTAACAATGTTTCAATACTGTTAGGAGATGGTAGTGGCGGCTTTGGTACTGCCCAGAACTTTGCCACTGGTTCTCAAGCCTATTCACCAATAGTAGGAGATTTTAACGGCGATGGAAATTCCGACTTAGCTGTAGCTAACCGAGCTTCTAACAACGTATCAGTACTGTTAGGAGATGGTACCGGCAGCTTTGGTACTGCCCAGAACTTTGCCGCTGGTTCTCAAGCAGCTTCTGTAACGGTAGAGGATTTTGACGGTGATGGAAATTCCGACTTGGCTGTAGCTAACCGTCTCGCTGACAACGTCTCAGTATTTTTAGGAGATGGTACTGGTAGCTTTGGTGCTGCGACTAATTTTAGTGTCGGTTTGGGACCCCAATCTGTAACGGTAGGGGACTTTAACGGCGATGGAAATACAGACTTGGCTACGAATGACCAAAGTGGCAACGTCTCCGTACTTTTAGGGGATGGTAGTGGTAGCTTTGGTGCTGTGACAAACTTTGCCGCTGGTACTCAAACAATTTCTGTAACATCCGGTGACTTTGACGGCGATGGTAATACCGACCTAGCTGCAGGCAACTTCGGTTCTGACAATATCTCGGTGCTGTTAGGAGATGGTACTGGCGGGTTTGGTACAGCCCAGAACTTTAGTGTTGGTACTGGACCCCAATCTGTAACAGTTGGAGACTTTAACGATGATGGAAAATCTGATTTGGCTGCGGCTAACCGAAATTCTGCCAACGTCTCGGTGCTGTTGAATGTTACCACTCCTGTTAACACTGCTCCCACCGATCTCAACCTCACTAACAACAGCATTGATGAAAATCTTGCTGCCGAAACCGTCATTGGAACTTTCGATACCACTGATGCCGACGCAGAGGATACCTTTACTTACGAATTAGTAGTAGGAGAAGGGGATACTGATAATAACGCTTTCACTATTACTGGCAACCAACTAATAATCACCGCTTCCCCCGACTTTGAAACAAAACCCAGCTACAGCATCAGAGTTAAAACTACCGACTCCGGTGACAACGAACTAGAAAAAACCTTTACTATCGATGTCAGCGATCTTGAAGAACCCATATTTATCGATAGTGAAAAAGGTACAGAGAGGTTAGTAGGTGGAAGATTTGACGATACCCTAATCGGTAACGAAGGAAGAGACGACATCAAAGGTAGAGACGGAGACGATTTCCTTGATGGAGGCAACGATAAAGATAAAGTTATCGGCGGTGACGGAAATGACGCCGTAATGGGTGGTTATGGAGACGATCGCGTCAGGGGGGACAACGGCAACGATTTAGTTTTCGGAGATGAAGGTAGAGACAGAGTTTTCGGCGGTAACGGAGATGACACCGTAATGGGTGGTTATGGAGACGATCGCGTCAGGGGGAACAACGGCAACGATTTAGTTTACGGAGATGAAGGTAGAGACATACTCGGAGGCGGTGATGGAGATGATACTTTAATTGGCGGTTACGGCAACGATCGCATTCGCGGCGGTGATGGCGACGATGTTTTAATTGGTGTTAATTATGAGTTCATGGAAATCTTTGATGGAGGTGAAAGAGGCCTAATCTTTGACGGAGGTGAAACTGGTGATTTTGATGGAGTTGAATTTGGTGTCTTTGATGGAGGTGAAACTGGTGACTTTGATGGAGGTGAAAGAGGCCTAATCTTTGATGGAGGTGAAATGGGTATACCTTTCTTCCGTGAAATCGATAGACTCCGAGGTGGTAAGGGTGAGGATACCTTTGTTTTAGGCGATGAATACTATGGTGCCTTTTATGACGATATGAACCCCTTCACGAACGGTAAATCTGACCATGCCCTGATTGAAGACTTTAAGCTTGGAGAAGATACCATTCAACTTTATGGTAGCGAAGAAGATTACTATCTCAGTAAAACTCGTGGAGGGATGGGTATCTTTAAGTACAGTTATACCGATTTTGAATATATGGAGCCAATAGATATTCAGCCAAGGATTGTCGGAGATGATATTCAGACAATAATTATCGAAGACGAATTTGAGCCATTCCTTGGTAAAGATGAATTGATTGGGGTAATTAAAGGTAGAGCAGGTAGAAGTTTTGCAGAAGGTGATATTAGTGAGCTTGGCGAAGAATTTATGGGAGCATTTGATTTTGTTGGAGGTAGGATGCTTATGCCTATAACACCTGTTCTTGAGCCTATAACACCTGTAAATCCTACATAACATAGCCGCGATGGAAATGAGTTGAATCTTTTGGTTTAAATAATTTCAACTACTTTACTAACAGGGTGTTTACAAAAAGAAGTAGGGTGTGTTATGGCTTGCGGCGGTATGAATGTTTTGAGTCACTCAGAATTTGCCATAACGCACCATTCAAAATAAATATGTAGGGTGTGTTATGGCTCGCGGCGGTATGAATGTTTTGAGTCACTCAGAATTTGCCATAACGCACCATTCAAAATAAATATGTAGGGTGTGTTATG
>JBCBQE010000123.1:0-420 GCA_039820385.1 Cyanobacteria bacterium J06635_10 | reverse complement strand
ATGGCTCGCGGCGGTATGAATGTTTTGAGTCACTCAGAATTTGCCATAACGCACCATTCAATCGCTATGGTTTTACCCATTCAACTTATCCAGGAATAGCCGCTCCGAAAAATAACAACCCACCAAAAGCGATCGCCACAAAGCCAAAATTTCAGATATATCCCGTGTTCCTACCGAAGATAGATGACAAAAAAACAGAAGACAATAGTTCTAACAAAAAATAAGCAAAATAAATTCAAAAAATATTAAAAATGGTTATTTCAAATGCTAACCTCAACGCTATAGGAAGTAATGACGTTGTAGCTGCTTCAACTGATAGTAATTCAATTAATGTTTTTATTAACGAGTTTCACTACGATAATTCAGGTTTCGATAGCAATGAATTTATTGAAATTGCGGGTACTGCCGGAACGGATTTAA
>JBCBQE010000122.1:0-11350 GCA_039820385.1 Cyanobacteria bacterium J06635_10 | reverse complement strand
GCAAAAGCAACAGATTCTATTTGATGTAGTTGCCAAGATTCGTAAATCTCTAGATTTAGAAACTATTTTCAAAACAACTGCCCAAGAGATCCGGCGCAATCTGAGTGCGGATAGAGTAGCAGTATTCCGATTTAAAGAAAACAGCAATTATTGTAATGGTAAATTTATTGCCGAAGACGTATTAAGTGAATTTGAACCAGCATTGAATTTTCATTTTGAAGACTATTGTTTTGGCGATCGCTACGTTCCCCAATATACTCAAGGTAAAATTTTAGCCGTTTCTAATATTTATACATCTGGGTATCAGGGTTGCTATATCGAAAGCTTGGAAAAATTTCAAATCAAAGCATATATTCTTATTCCTTTAATGGAAGGTAAAAATTTATGGGGACTTTTATGTATTCATCAATGCGCCAATCCTCGCAACTGGAAAGATGAGGAAATCCAGTTAGTTACGCAAGTTGCAGCACAGCTAAGTGTAGCTTTAAAACAAGCTAATTTATTAGGAAAAACACGGCAGCAAGCTAAACAATTAACTCAAACTTTAGACGACTTGCAAAAAACTCAAATTCAAATGATTCAATATGAAAAAATGGCTTCTTTAGGTCAATTAGTAGCAGGTATTGCTCACGAAATTAATAACCCAATCAGCTTTATATACGGGAATTTACAACACGCTGAAGAATATACTCAAGAGTTAATGCAATGCTTGAAATTGTATCAGGAACATTATCCTGAACCAGTTACAGAAATTAAAAACTTTTTAAAAGAAACTGATTTAGAATTCTTATTTGAAGATATTCCTAGTTTATTTCAATCAATGCAAGTAGGAACGGATAGAATCCGCGACATTATTGTATCTTTACGCAACTTTTCGCGTTTGGATGAAGCGGCAGTCAAAGAAGTTGATATTCATGATGGTATTGAAAGTACTTTGATGATTATACAAAATCGACTCAAATCCGAACAGCATACTTTTGAAATTGAACTTATTAAGGATTATGAAGCATTACCAAAAGTAAATTGTTATCCCGCTCCACTCAATCAAGTATTTATGAATTTGTTAATTAATGCCATCGATGCTTTAGAAGAATATAATAAATTGCGCACGCCCGAGGAAATTAAAAAAAATCCCAGTAAAATTTATATCTCAACATCAACTATTGGTAAAGATAGGGTAACAATTTCTATTGCAGATAATGGCCCTGGTATACCGCCAGAAATTGAAGATCGGATATTTAACCCATTTTTTACGACAAAACCTGTAGGTAAAGGTACGGGTTTAGGTCTTTCTATTAGTTATCAAATTATCACCGAAAAACATGGTGGTAAGTTATATTTTTATTCCACACCTGGTGAAGGAGCGGAGTTTGTGATTGAGATTCCAATTGGGAAAAAGTAATTAGGGGATGGGGTATGGAATCAGTTAACAGTGAACAGTGAACAGTTAACAGTGAACAGTTAACTGTTAGGGAGGAGCAATTTTATCTCCCCATTCCTATACCCTCCCAATTTATTCAAGGATAGCTTAAGCGTCATTATTGCTAGCTTCTGGAGCAACTTTTTCAATCACATCTTGATTCTTAGCATCGCATGATATAAAAATTACCGATCTTAAAAAAAGTATTTGAAGCAAGATTTTTTGAAAAAATTATTGAATTAGATCGGGAAACTAAAAAAAGTAATCAAAGTCACAAAATTTGATATAAAAAAAATAAATTTCATTAAAAAAAATATTAATAGAATATAACTAAACTGTTGTAAAATAAACCAAGATGTTATGAAATATAGTTAATGTTACTCAATAAGTTAGCGATTATTGACTCTACTTTGCGCGAAGGTGAACAATCTTGCTATGCTAACTTTTCTTCTGAAGATAAAATCGAAATTGCAAGAGAACTTGATGCCTTTGGAGTAGAATATATAGAAGTGACATCTCCATGTATCTCTCCTCAATCCTATAAAGATTGTCGGTTTTTAGCTAATAATGGTTTTAAATCAAAAGTTTTAACACATATTCGCTGTAATTTAGATGATGCTAAAAAAGCCTTAGATACGGGGGTTAATGGTATCAATATATTTATGGCAACCTCTCCACTATTGCGCCAATTTAGTCATGGTAAAGAAATTAATCAAGTAATTGATATTGCCAGTGAAGTAATTAGTTTTATTCATCAACAAAATCCTGAAACTGAACTGCGTTTTTCCACAGAAGATTCTTTCCGAAGTTCCCTACCAGATTTACTGAAAGTTTATCTTGCTATTGCAGAATTAGGAATTGTTAATCGTTTGGGAATTTCCGATACTGTTGGTGTTGCAACACCTCTACAAGTATCTCAATTGGTGCAGACTTTACGTCAATGTTTTTCTCAAGATATCGAGTTTCATGCTCATAATGATACCGGCTGTGCGATCGCTAATAGTTATACAGCCTTTGAAGCAGGTGCTACCCATATTGATACAACAGTATTAGGAATTGGCGAACGAAATGGAATTACTCCTTTAGCTGGGTTAATTGCTCGTTTATATGCCCTGGATGCAGAAGGTTTACGTAGTAAATACAACCTCACTAATCTTTTAAATTTACATCAAGTTGTAGCGAAGAAAACAGGAATAGAAATTCCCTTTAATCACTATATAGTTGGTGAATATGCCTTTACTCATAAAGCCGGAGTTCATACAAAAGCAATTCTGAAGAATTCAAATACCTATGAGCTAATTTCTCCTGTAGATTTTGGTCTAAATCGCTCAGTGTTAATCAACCATAAACTCACAGGCTCTCATGCAATTACTCATCGCGTGAATCAACTCGGACTCAACTTAGATACAAATCAAATTCAGGTAATTACTCAGGAAATTAAATTATTAGCAGAACAACAAAATTTGACCTTAGATGAGCTAGATGAAATTTTATTATCTCACCGCCGCTGATATATTTATTTATCGGATTTACGCCGTCTCATCATTCACTTAATTCTCTCATATATAATAGTCAAGAAAACGATTATTCTCGACCTATTCCTATGCCCGCGACAAACTCTCGATGGGATATCATTTATTTAACTTAAACATATGGGTTTAATTCCCCACCGCTCAAAGGTGAAAGAATTGGGCTGGGTTTAAATCCCTATCCCAATTCCAAACTTCTTCCAACTTCGGCTCTTCCTTCTTCCTTCGTTTAAAGGCATAGGAACAGTTGACTTCACCGACTCGCGCTCGTGTAATTTATTGAACCAATTTCCTATATGAGGATATTGCAAAAGCCAATCTTCATTAAAGCGTAAGCTATAGTAACCAAAAGAACATAATCCTGCAATATCTGCTGCTGTACATGTTTCATCGCCTAATAAGTATTTAGTTTGAGTTAATTGTTGCTCAAAAACTGTAAAAAGACGATTAATTGAGGTTTCAAATTTTTGACGATAACTAGTCGCGGTGAAATTATTTGTCAAATTTAGGATCCATAAATTAATGATGTTATCACCTAAATGATCTGCTAATTCTTCCCATTTACGACACTCCAGCCTTTGTCGAGGATCCCTAGGGTAAAAATTAGGTTGTGGATATGTTTCATCTAGATATTCTGAAATTAAGGTAGAATCCCAAAGAACTGTACCATCTTGTTCTACAAATACGGGTACTTTACCAATGGGAGATATTTTCAGAAATTCCGGGGGTTTATTCCTGAGATTAACTTCTTTTTGTTGGTAATCTAAATTTTTCTCCGCTAACAAGATGCGGATTTTCCGCGAAAAGTTTGATTGCTGGTGATAATACAATATTCTAGTCATTAGATATCTCCTGAAAAAATATCTCGTCGTCTACAGGATGGTTTGGCTTAAATGGAACTTGCCAGTTATATTTTTACTTTATTAGGACTTACGCAACTGGCCGCCTTTTCTTGTAGGGGCACGTGACACTTTGACTGATTTTTAACCTAATAATGCGGCAATGAGGGTACGGCACCATCCGAGTATTGTGACAATTGCGTAAGTCCTGTTTATCTAAAGGATAGTTTATTGAGTTTATCTTTAGAAAGCTACATTTTTGATATTTATCCCTCCAAATTACCAGCTTTTTCCCAAGTAAGGCAACTGGGGTAGGAACAGAGAGTTATAAATAGCTGATGGGGGCTAATGGATAACATTTTTTATTCCAACAAAAGTTAGTCATCATCAAATTAATTAATTTAAATAAGAGTTGCAATACAGCAGAAAACGAGTTTAATCAAGTTTTGCAAATCTGAAACGGTAAATTCTGAATAAATCAAACTATAATTAGCAATTTTTCATGTATATTAAACAGTAATTGCTGAACACACAAGTAATTTAAACTACGTTTTATCATCTCTTTAGGGTTTAGGCTTATGGGAAAAATAATTCAAACTTATATACAAGTTCAATTATTGATAAACTTGACAATGCCTATTTTTGAGTTAGACGACCTTCTACCCAACCTATAATTACCAACCTTTTAACTTTAACCTAAAAGTACTAATTAGTTTAAACTGGCATTTTATTATGAGTGTTAGAGCGTTTTTTCATGCTGCGAAAGTCGAAGATATTTCTTCTCCATTTGACACGATTCACCTGAAAGTTTTCTATCCAGCCCAAATGTCAGGTAGCGAGTTGGAACAGAATATGGGAATTGTTCCTGCAAATTCTCAACTGGCTCCCTTTAAGGTTATTATTATTTTCAACGGATTTAACTGCGGTCCAGAACTTTATCAATGGCTAGCTGTTAAATTGGCTGAACGCGGATTTGTGGTAGTAACATTTACCTGGGTTGCTCAGAGCCAGACTGGGATAGGGGCTCTTACTCCAGGTGTTGACATTAAAAACTGGGCTCCAAATACCTATGGTACAGCTCCAACAGCCTCTGCTTTACCAACAATATTAGCAGCGTTAGAGCACTTGCAATCTGACGGAGTTTTGGCTGGTTTACTTGATTTACAAAATGTGATTTTGGGAGGGCATTCTGCAGGGGGTAGAGTCGCAATTGAAAGTGCATCTCCCCAGTTTTTCCCACAAGTAGTAGGGGCTTTTGCTTATGGCGCTCATACAGCAGCCGGAGTGCAAATGGGATATGAATCGGGATCAATTTTACCACTCCCTGACTCTCTACCATTGATGTTGATTGCTGGAACCCGTGACGGAGTAATTGCTAATAGTAGCCATCGCTATGGAGTAACTTGGGAACAACCCACAACTCCCGTAGCGCGTACCTTCGGTGAGGCTCTCGCTGGTGGTAGGAGTGATAGTTATCTGCTGCTTCTAGAAGGAGCTAACCATTTTTCCATAGCCCATCCTTTTGATTCCACCACTGGTAGACCCTTCTTAGACTTTACAGCTACCCAACCGGAAGCACAACTTCGGGATTTAATCGCGGAAGCAATTGGCTTATTCATTGGTACTCATGTCTGCCAGCAAGCAACAGCATTTGATGCTCTAAATAAACTGCTAATATCTAAAAATCCTCTAATTGCATCATTTGAACGAAAGTAGCAAAATCCTTGGATGAAACCACATTCATAAAATTGAGTCAATATATACTTGGCTTGGTTTGCATAACCTCGATTGAGAAATTGGACATAAGGCATGGGAAAATAGGCTGATGGGAAGATGGAGAAAACTTTGAAAGCGCATCGAGCTTAAAGTAATTATTAACTCCGCGAGATCCCAACTCCTAACTCTTAACTCCGTGAGCCACTAACTAATAACCTCATAACTCCTTCTTTTTCATGTCCAAACCAATCGAAATCCGCAACCCCCGCACGGGAAAATACGATTACGTAATTATACCGCCGCCAGAAAAACTTTTAGTACAGCAATGCAATCGTCTGCGCAGGGCACAACAAAGTTGGTTTGATTTGGGTTTAGATGGGCGAATTGAGGCTTTACTACAGTGGAAAGATGCGATCAATTCAACGCGGGATAAATTAACGGAAGCTTTAGTAATTGATACGGGTAGATTGCAAGAGTCTAAGTTAGAAATTGACTGGTTTATTTCCAGTATTAATAGATGGTGTCGCTTGGCTTCAAGATTGTTGCAAGATACGGAAAAAGGAACTTCAATTCCATTTATTAATTTGCAACAAACGACGGTGCCTTACGCTTTAGTAGGCGTTATCAGCCCTTGGAATTTCCCTTTATTATTATCTACTACTGATACCATTCCCGCATTGTTGGCAGGTTGTGCCGTTGTCGTTAAACCAAGTGAAATTACGCCACGATTTATGGCACCCTTGATGAATGTCATCGGCACAGTACCAAAACTGCGAGATATATTAACTTTTATTGAGGGAGATGGTAAAACAGGGGCAAATCTGGTAGAGAATGTAGACTTAATATGTTTTACAGGCAGTGTAGAAATAGGGCAGCAAGTTGCGATCGCAGCAGCACAACGGTTTATTCCTGCGCATTTAGAATTAGGAGGAAAAGATCCAGCAATTGTTTTAGAATCGGCAGATATAGATTTAGCGACTTCTGCGATACTATGGGGTTCAGTATTCAATAGCGGACAATCATGTTTTTCTATCGAAAGAATTTATGTAGCTAAAAACATATTTGAGGAATTTTACCATAAACTGGTAGCTAAAGCACACAAATTAAAACTTGCTTATCCGACATTAGACAGTGGAGAAATTGGGCCAATTATTTCGGAAAGACAAGCAGCAATTATCAACGAACATTTACAAGAGGCAGTAGAAAAAGGTGCAATAATTCACTGTGGTGGTGAAGTTGAAGAAATAGCTGGTGGTTGGTGGTGTCATCCCACAGTTATTACCGAAGTTAACCACGACATGAAAATAATCAACGAAGAAACATTTGGTCCAATAATGCCAATTGTCTCATTTTCTACGGTAAAAGAAGTTATAGAATTAGCAAACGACAGCTTTTATGGATTGAGTGCGGCGGTATTTTCAGAATCGCGAGATGAAGCATTAAAAATAGCACGTCAGATAGATGCAAGTGCTATTAGTATTAACGATGCGGGTTTAACAGCCATGATGCAGGAAGCTGAAAAAAATGCCTTTAAATTTTCTGGTTTAGGAAGTACCACAGGTGCGTCAGCGTTAACAAAATTTATGCGGAAAAAAGCATTTATGATTAAAACTGACGATCATTACGATCCTTGGTGGTTTAATCAATGATCAATTATCAATGAACAATGAACAATTATTAATGAACAATTATTAATTATCAATTCTTGGCCGGCAGGGCATGTATAACAGGGATGAAAATGCGGGGTGTTATGGGAACATTTTCCAAGTATATATGAAAGTGGTAATTTAACATACAGACATCGAGCAAAATGCCAGCAGTAAAATATTTGAATGCCTACTCCAATGCCCAAATCAACATATTTAGTTAACTTACATATTTAAAATTCCTCTTAGCTCAATCCCCAATCCCCGATAATTGATAATTGTTCATTGATCATTGATAATTGTTCATTGATCATTGATAATTGTTCATTGATCATTGATCGCTGATTATGCCAAAATCTGAAAAAATAAATTACTCAAATCCCAGCGGTTTTCCTGAATTTTTACCTGGTGAAAAGCGCTTAGAATCTTATTTAATGGATACTATCCGTAAGGTTTATGAAAGTTACGGATTTACACCGATTGAAACCCCTGCTGTGGAACGTTTGGAGGTTTTGCAAGCTAAGGGTAATCAAGGTGATAATATTATCTATGGTATTAGTCCGATTTTACCGCCAAATAAGCAAAGTGAGAAAGAACAATCGGGTAAGACTAAATCCGATGATAATAATTCGGAAGCTAGAGCGTTAAAATTCGACCAAACTGTTCCTTTAGCTGCTTATATTGCCCGGAATTTAAATAATTTGACTTTTCCCTTTGCCCGTTACCAAATGGATGTTGTATTTCGGGGAGAAAGGGCAAAAGATGGACGTTTTCGCCAATTTCGTCAGTGCGATATTGATGTTATTGCTCGTCGAGAATTGAGTTTGCTTTATGATGCTCAAATGCCTGCTATTATATCGGAGATTTTTGACGCGATTAATATTGGCGATTTTCTAATTAGGATAAATAATCGCAAGGTTTTAACGGGTTTCTTTCAGTCTGTTGGTGTAACGGAAGATAAAATTAAAACATGTGTCGGAATTATTGATAATTTAGAAAAAATTGGTGAGGAGAAAGTAAAAAAAGAGTTAGAGAAGGAAGGAATTTCTTCGGAAAAAACTGAGAAAATTATTGAATTTATTAAAATTAAGGGTTCGGTGGATGAAGTCTTGGATAAATTGAAACACCTTGCACAAAGTATCCCAGAAGCCGAACAATTTAACCTTGGTGTAAATGAATTAGAAACTGTGATTTCCGGAGTTCGTAATTTAGGAGTTGCCGATAACCGTTATTGTATTGATTTATCAATTGCTCGCGGTTTAGATTATTATACCGGCACCGTTTACGAAACAACTTTGTTAGGACATGAAGCTTTAGGAAGTATTTGTTCTGGCGGTAGATATGAGGAGTTAGTAGGGACATTTTTAGGCGAAAAAATGCCTGGTGTAGGTATTTCTATCGGTTTAACTCGGTTAATGAGTAGATTATTGAAAGCTGGTATTTTAAATACTTTATCCGCAACACCAGCACAGGTAATGGTGGTGAATTTACAAGCCGATTTGATGCCACTTTATTTAAAAGTATCCCAACAATTGCGTCAAGCAGGAATTAATGTCATTACTAGCTTTGATAAACGCGGTTTGGGAAAGCAGTTTCAATTAGCCGATAAACAAGGAATTCAATTTTGTGTGATTATCGGTGCTGATGAAGCCGCAGCGGAAAAATCTAGTTTGAAAGATTTGAAATCTGGCGAACAAATTGAAGTTTCTTTGGATAAATTAGCGGAAGAAATTAAACGGAAATTGGTATAATAAACCCCACCCTTTTATCCTTCATTAGTTCCGAAGCATTAGTACTCTTATAAACCAACATTGCTGGGTGAGGGGGAAGAGGGGGAAGAGGGGGAAGAATAATTTAGTACGCGCTATCCCTCAAAATTAATGTGGTTGAGTATTAGTGGTTTGTTGCATTAATTTTGATGGAATGTAGAGACGTAGCAGTGCTACGTCTCCCAACGTTAGAGAGAAAACGAACCAGTCATAATATGGTATGATCTATTCCACAAATTTGATTTTTAGCATCTACTTCCGTGTCTCAAGCGGAGTTACGCAGAGTTTTTGATTTTATTTGTTAAATAAAGGAGCAAAAGGACAGCGATTAACTGATGAATTTGCGGTTGCTGGGTTTAATTTTGGCTGAAGAAGTTGCTGGATAAAACCCCAGAATTTCTGTTGTAATGATGGTGGTGTTTGTTTTGCTCCTTTGGATTCTTTTCCACCAGATGTAAGCTTGTCTAAAAATTTTGTATTGTCGTAATAGTGTTCTAAGGACAAAATCTTTAAATCATCGGTAACTTTTACAATACTCATGCCAATGATTTCAATTGTTTCTCCTGTGGGAAGATAATCTTTATAAGCTCCTTGAAAATGTCCCCAATGTCTCCATTTGAAAGCAATTGTTGGTGGTGCGGAATATACTTCTATAACTTCCCATAAAAAGCCTTGGGGAAATGCGGAGTGAAAAAGATTTGTGGAGGTTTCAAAGTTTTCTTCAGATGCTTTGTAATGTTGGGTATTACCAATTAATAATTTGTAAGTTCCAGATTCTACTAAGTCTGGTAATTTATAGTTAGTTCCACCGTTTGTACTCATGCGGAATTTATCTTGAACAACCGATATCCATTCTTGAGGATTAGTTTTGAAATTGGCTTCAATATCGAATGTTCTGACTAAGTTTTGTACCAGTGCTTCTAGGGAATTTTGCGGATGATTTTGCGTACTTTCTTTTGCAAAATTTTCGTTAGATTTAGTATAATCTGGTTGTTTTCCATATCGCCATTGTACGTTTTGATTATTTTTTAATACTGTGTCTCGATTTTGTACCCAGAGTGGAAGATTTTCGATATTGATGTTAGTCATATTTACCTCTTAGAAATTATCAATATAGATAAATTACGAATTGCAAAAAAAATCTGATATTTTGCAGCAGTTTATACAGCTTTTTAATTATTTGCTAATAATCTAATTAATAACTGCGAACTGTGGTTTATTTGCAATTCCATCTATAAACATGATTGCATTTGGGATTTATCAATACCAGGGAAGTTCGGGAAGTTAAGAAAATAAGTTGTTTACAATAAATAACCTCACCCTCTTTTCTTTACTAAGGAGACTGAAGTCTTGTATCAATGTTGTTTAACCCGGACACTGTTAGGTATTTCAAGGCTAATACATCAAGTACCTTAAAACGTACTAAAACCCTCTACCAGTCGTCTTTAGACTACTTCTGCTATTAGCCTTAGAATTCATTCTAAGGTGGTTTTTGAAAATGATGCTGTTCGTTCAGGAGAAGGATGTTCCTTACAGGTTGAGGGTGATAAATAAAAGATAAAACTTCCAGAAAATCCATAACTTCCAGATTGAAGATGATTGATAATTGATAACTGATAACTGATAACTGAAATGGGTAAACGAGGAGTAGTTCTAACTAGTGAAGGTTGGGAGAAACTACAAAATACTTTACAAGAATGGGAAAATCGAGAAAATTCTGGCTTACATTATACTATTGAAAATTTAATTGAAATAACTAAGTTAGATCCAGCTACAATTTCTAAGGTATTACATCGAGAGGTTGGTGTTGATAGACGTACTTTAGAAAGATTTTTTCGTGCTTTTAGTCTGGAATTAGAAATAGCAGATTATACAAAGTTAGCTGTAATAAATAATAGTGTTGTAACGAATAATCGACAAAATAAATCTTTTTTAGCTGAAGCTCCCGATGTTTCTATTTTTTACGGTCGTACTGAGGAATTAAATATACTAAAAAAATGGATTGTAGATGATTGTTGTCGTTTAATTACATTAGTAGGAATTGGTGGTATTGGGAAAACAACTTTATCGGTTAAAATTGCTGAAAATATCGGTAAAAATTTTGATTATTCAATTTGGTTATCTTTACGTAATGCTCCACCACCGTTAGAAATTATTAATAATCTACTACAATTGTTTTCTAATGGTGAAGAAATAGATTTAGAAAAACATATTACTGTATTAATTAATAAACTATTAGGATATTTACAAAATCAACGTTGTTTGTTGATCTTAGATAATGTTGATGCTGTTTTTGAGCGTGGTAATTATGCTGGAAAGTATTTAGAAGTAATCAACAAACAACTTTGATGGTGTGTTTCCCCCAACTTTTGAAAAAGTTCACCATAACCCTGATAACCTTCTAAATACTTTCCAGCATAATTACCACGCT
>JBCBQE010000121.1:7334-11373 GCA_039820385.1 Cyanobacteria bacterium J06635_10 | reverse complement strand
AATGGCTTGAGAAAAGTTAGCTACAGTGAGTAATTTAATCTCTTGTTTAGAACCTTGAAGATTAGCTAAAGCTTGCACGAAAAATAGAATACTATAAATGCCTTTTTGAAGTGTTGCTTCTAAACTTTGTGGTGTAACTGTTTCTGATTCTTCTGGCTCATAAGTCCATAAATGTAAAATGCGATGAACTTTCTTCTCTTGTTGAAGCACAAAGTTTAATAACTGCTGATAATGTTCGGGATTTTTTGGATCGATCGCACAAGTATTATTGTGAATGTGAAACTTGTCTCCTCTAACAACAAAAATACAATCGCTGCCTAATTCTTGACTTAAATATTCTCCTAATCCAAAATCATCTTTAAAGATTAATGTACAACCTTGAGTTTTATCTTGCTTGAAACTATTAATCTTTTTCGGCAGCCAAATTTTACGGTAAAACCAATCTGGGATAGTATTCGAGTTTTCTAAAAGAATATCTACTTGTTTGATAATATTTTCAAACTCTCCAGATTCAAAACGTTGTTTCAATTGGCTTCTTTGTATTTTACCAATAGATGTTTTGGGAATAATATCTTGGTTAACAGGTAGCAAATAATCGGGATTAATTCCAATATCCTGAATTAATTTACTGCGAATTTTTTTAATTAGTTCTAAAAATTGAGAAGAGTCAGTATAACCTTGGCTGGGACTAAAAAATATAACTAATTCGTCAGTATTGTCTTTTATTCTTCTCGCACCAATAGCAGCAGTATAAGAATTTTCAACTCCAGTAATTTCCTCAACGGCTGCTTCAATTTCATGACTATAATAGTTTGCTCCATTGACAATAATAGTCTCTTTCGCTCTACCTGTAATGACTAAATGTCCCTCGGTAATAAATCCTAAATCTCCCGTATTAAACCAACCATCTTCCACAAAGACTTCTTGGTTAGCTTGAGGATTTTTATAGTACCCGTTAAACACAGCATTTCCTTGAACCTGTAATTGCCCAATAGTCTCCTCTGGTAACAAGGAATTCTGTTCATTTACAATGCGAATTTTTACCCCGGGAATTACCTGACCTAAATTGGCAAAAGTTATACTATTAATTGAATTAGGGGCAATCATTTTGATAGTACTTTTTAGAAAAGACTTATCAATAGTATAAATCGGAGAAATTTTATCTTTCTGACTGCAATAATAAGTAATTCCTGAACCAGTTTCTGCCATCCCAAAAGCAGCATGAATTGCCTTATCTTTTAAACCTAATGGTTTCAGATTAGCAATAAATTCCGTTACCGCACGGGAAGAAACTGCTTCACCCGCAGTTAGAAGTGATTTAACACAAGATAAATTCCAATTAAGGTTTGATGTTTGTTTAAGAGCATCATTAACTAAAGCATAAGCGAAGTTGGGTGCCCAACTGTGACTGATACGATAGCGATGTATTAAATCAAGCCAATTTAAAGCACGACTTAAAACATATTCTGTAGTCACATAAATTAATTGACATCTCAAATAAATAAAGCGAATATGCCAATCAGAAATACTGCCAATATGATCGAAGGGTAGCCAATTGAGAATAATATCTTTATCAGTATTTTGACATAAAATATTAGTTCCCCTAGCACGATCGATTAAATTACGGTGGCTCAGACTAATACATTTCGGCGTACCTGTACTGCCAGAAGTCAGCAACATAATCGCCAAATCTAATGGTTGAGGATTATGCCAATTTCTATCTGGAGGACAATTTCTTAAGTCTTCAATTACAGCCAGTTGCAAATTATTTAATTCTAAACTTTGCCACAGAGAATCAAGCTCAGGAGCTAACTTAGCACTAGTAAAAATGAATGGTTTCCCTAACATCTGCCAAGAATTCTCAAGTTTTTTGACAGTCTTGTGAGATTTTTCATAGCTTTGCAGTATGGAAACGGGAACAGGAATAAACCCTCCCAAAATACATCCCCAAAAAGCAGGAATAAAATCTTGATTCAGTTCGAGTTGTAAAATAACTTTGTCTTGAGGTTGTAATCCTAATTTTCTTAAACCAGTTAAAATTCTTTGAGCTTCTTCTAATAATTCTTGATAAGATTGACTAATTTCCGAACCATCTGCTTGTAAATAAATAATGCCATTGCCTTGTGCTTCTGCGGCGGCTGTTTGTAAAATTTCTGGTAAAGTCTTAGGAGTCAGAGGATTTTCTGGTAAAGCTCCACCGTCTACCTTAGCTAAAGGCTTGGATGTTAAATTATCTAATTCCGTAGCAACCTGATTCTGTGATGATAAACTGTTTGCTGCTACTTGTTTTTCAGTTATAATTGCACTTTTTTCCTGCCAATCTGAAAGTAAATCGGATAGATGTAATGCTGGTATAATTGGGCTATGTTTTTGTGCGATTGCCGCGACTTTTTCTGTTTCTGGTATCGATTTAAGTTGTGTTTCTGCTTGCTCAATTAATATGCAGTCAATTACAGGTAATTTGCTTAAAGCTATTTCATCTATATCACCTGCATCTGTAAATGGTAAGTGCGATACGATCGCAAAGGTTTTTGGTAAAAGTTTTTCCGGAACAATTACTTCTAAATAAGATTGAACTTCTTTTAAAGATAAATTTTGATTAGAAACAATATAAGGAATTAACTCGGCTTCTGAAGTTTTTTTCACTAATACCGTGCAATCTTGAATTGAAGGCTGTTGAAGTAAGATAAATTTTACTTGCTCTTGAAGCTGATTCCAGTTCATATTCATTTTGTTTTGTTGATCGAGCATAAACTAAATATATCACTACAATTTTTGCAATTATTTGGGTAACTACAGACTTGGCATAGTAGATATTTGTCAAGTTAATTTTGTTTGATTCGATCAACAGTTTGACCTCAAAACTTACCATTATTGCTAATTCTATTGATTAGCGATAGTCCTAAAGGCGACGCTAAGCCTATCACAATGTGACAGTTGTGGAAGTTTTTGGTACATATAAATTATTTTTTTATTTATATCATGAGAATCCAGATTGTACACAATTTTTTTATTTAAAAAATGGAATCATACTTTTCCTACTTTTCCTGCTTTTCATATTCAAAAAATTAAATATACTCTTTTAACAAGATAGCCGCAAACTACCCGTGACTAAAATGAGTTTTATTCACGTCGAACGCATATTTTTTGTAATTCTTTTTTTTGACGATCGCTAAATAATCTCGCAACCAGTCAACCATCGATCAAAAGTCAAAATTCATAACCCAATTTCATTAAATCATTTAGATTTAAATCTAGTTTCCTAATATATCTAAATTTTTTTATATTTTTGATTTTCAGTGATTTAGCGCAGCCTTATATAGAATTGATATCAGTAATACTTTATGTGGCATTGCTCCCAAGGTGCGCTTCTCGAGGCGCAGCTGCACTCACCCTCAATATGCCTGGTAATTCTACATTTTATCTGCTTGCAGAAAGCTTATATCGAAAGACATATTTACTTTTCTAGAAGAATATTGTTATTCTCACAACACAACTGGGTATCTTGTAATTAGTTTACCGCTTTGTGTGTTGTGATGAAGTCTGGCCAAGAGACTGCGTTTTCTGCCGATACAACCCAAGATCCCCCAGTAATTCTCACCTCGGAACTGCGAAAAGTTTACCGTACTGGTTTTTGGATGAATCAAAAAGTCGTGTCTCTTAAAAGCTGTTCTTTGAAAGTTTACCGGGGAGAGACTTTTGGATTGCTTGGACAAAATGGTGCTGGTAAAACCACACTATTGAAATTATTGCTCTCGATTATCCGCCCTACTTCCGGAAGAGGTTTGCTACTGGGTAAACCACTTGGCGATCGCACTGCAAAACAACGGATTGGTTATTTACCGGAAAATGCTTATTTGTATGATTTCCTGACTGGCTGGGAATTTTTACTTTGGAGTGCGAATTTATTCCAAATACCAAAAAAAGTTCAACAACAACGTATTCCCCAATTACTTGAATTGGTTGGTTTATCTCAATTTGATGCTCGTAAAAAACAGATGCGCCGCTACAGTAAGGGAATGCAACAGCGTGTCGCCAT
>JBCBQE010000121.1:0-7324 GCA_039820385.1 Cyanobacteria bacterium J06635_10 | reverse complement strand
ATGTCTGGTTTAGATCCTGTAGGGCGTTACCAGATGCGAGAAATTATTTTAAGCCTCAAACAACAAGGTAAAACTATTTTTGTCAACAGCCACATTCTTAATGAGGTGGAATTAATTTGCGATCGCATCGGCATTCTTAGCAAAGGTGAATTAATCTGTTCCGGCAATGTTAACCAACTATTAGGAACTCGTACCACATATCGAGTGAAAGGTCAAGGTGGTGACTGGGAAAGTTTACAAAAATGGATTCCTAATCTTAAATCTTTGTCCGATGGTTGTTGGCAAGGCGAATTACAAGGAGAAATGTATGATTTTCTTGCCAGTCTTCGTTTAATGGGAGGATATCTCCAAAGTCTCAATGCCTATCGCCCTTCTTTAGAAGAGTTTTTTATGCAAAAAATTCAAGGAAAGATTTGATAATTCCGTAATAATTGTGGTTCTTGAGTACTTGGTATGCTAAGCGCAGTAGTTATAAAGGCAGTCGGCAGTAGGGCAAAAAAGACTGTATGAGCAAAGGCGGAGCCATAATTGTGAAAAGTTTTAGGTCGATTAATCCGATCGCGGCCTAAGATTACCTATATAAATTTCTTCCTCCCTCTCTCCTTCCCTCACTCAACGCCCCCAATCATAAGAGCGAGGGAGGGAGTAATGGTTTTCATCTGGGCATTAAAACCACCGCAATTGTGCCAACTTTTTATAAATCAGAATCTTGTCTCTATTGATATTCGGTATGCACTCAGAAAAAACCGAATTTCATTGTTGTAAAAAAAATAGACTTGATATTATCATTTAACCCTGGTAAATAAATAACAGAAAAATTAAGTTAGCTTGATTTTTTGAGAAAGATAGCCTAAAGGATATGAGGCAGTAGTTCAGTCTCAAAGGAATATAATGTATTTATTAGTACTTATCCGTAATTATTCTGTATGTAGATGAATCAAACTTTATATGAACTTTACTAAAATTTCAAACTTTAGAAACAATTTCGAGCTATGAATTTCCGTTTATTTTAGAAAATAAAAGTGATAAGGAACTTGAATATTTAAGTATAGTCAACAATAAAATGTTAAGACGGCGCTTTACAAATCTGATTCTCAGGTGAATATGCTTAACACAGGTCTATTAAAATTCTTTGCCCAGCCATTAGCGGGTGTTATGTTATTAACTGCTTTTACTGTTGCTCTGGAGCCAGTTAATCCAGCAGCGGCACAACAAGCAAGACGGGGTGCCGGAATTCGCTCAAGTTACTCATTGGGCGGAGGTGACCGCATCAGAGTAAATGTGTTTGAAGTGCCCGAGTATTCAGGTGAGTACGTAATTCCTCCTGGTGGAGGGGTTAACCTACCCTTGATTGGTAGCGTTGCCCTTGAGGGGCTGACAACGGAACAAGCTGCTGACGCTATTAGCAACAGATACGAACGCTTTCTGAGACGACCAATTATTTCTGTTAATTTAATATCCCCTCGCCCTATTAACATATTTGTTGCTGGGGAAGTAACTCGTCCAGGGGCTTACAGTCTTAATTTACAAGGCGGTGCGGGTCAAGATCCAGGGGTTCAATACCCAACGATTTTAGCGGCTTTAACAACTGCTCAGGGAGTAACCCTTAGTGCTGATATCACCCAAGTGCAGTTACGTCGCCGGATTGGTGGTGGAAGGGAACAAACGGTCACTCTTAATTTAGATGACCTAATAAAAACAGGCAGAAATTCTCAAAATCTGACTTTACGCGATGGTGATACCATCTTCGTACCAACAAGTAGAAACTTTGACATCGCACGAGCGCGCAATTTAGCAGCAGCAAACTTTGCCGCTGATCCCAATCTACCCCGCACGGTAGCGGTGGTTGGTGAAGTAATTCGTCCTGGGTCTTATTTAGTGACTTCAGGAGCGGTACAAGGCGGTGGAAATAACGATACTGGTGCACCAACCATTAGCGGGCAAGCTACCGTAACGCGAGCGCTGCAATTAGCTGGGGGAATTACACCACAAGCTAATGTTCGTAATGTCATAATTAGACGGCCGACAAGAACGGGTACCGAACAAATCATCAATGTAGATTTGTGGAGATTGTTAACAAGCGGTGATGTTGACCAAGACATTATCGTTCAAGATGGAGACACAATTGTATTTCCAACCGCAACTGAAGTTAACCCAGCCGAAGCTACGCAGTTAGCGACAACAACTTTGTCTCCGACACAAATTCAAGTAAATGTGGTGGGTGAAGTTAAAAGGCCAGGAACTGTAGATATTAAACCTAATAGTTCTCTTAACCAAGCCTTACTTGCAGCAGGTGGGTTTAACGATGCTAGGGCTAGTAGTGGTAAAGTCGATTTGATTCGCCTCAATCCCGATGGTTCCGTTACCAAGCGCTTAGTAACAGTTGATTTGAAGGCAGGAATCAACGAGCAAACTAATCCCATACTCCGTAGTAATGATGTAGTCTTAGTCAGCCGTTCTGGTTTAGCTAAAACTGGTGACACCATTAATACAGTCGCTGGGCCAGTAGGTACTATTTTCAATATTCTGAGATTCTTCGGACTCAGTTTTTAACTAAACTCAGAAACGAAAAATCTAGAGACGTTGCTCCCAGCCCGCGCCTTATGGCGAATGCAACGTCTTATTTATTCGTTACAAGCAATATGAGTGAGATAAATTCTTTCTCGTAAAAACCTCATCTTCTGCAAAATCTGGGAGAGGGCTAATATTCCTAAAATCCTCTTAAAAGCGCGTATTTTTTATTACCAGTTATTAATTTGAATCTTAGTATCATCGGATTTTTTTGTAGTATATTTGACTAATTTGACTTTTGACGAACGCAAGCGGTTGACTTGCATGCTTTCCCGGAAAAATCAGTTTTTCTCAGAAGCATTACTAGACAAAGGCCAATATAATTACTTATCAATTACTAATATGGTACTTAAGGACTCCGGACGATTTGCTAAACGGTTATTTAGCGTAAAGGGTTCCCTGCCAAATTTTTTTAGGAGAAAAAAATTTGGCAGGGTGCCCGTAAAAGGTTTGTTGTGCGGACTCAGCTTTGCTTTTTGCACTTGCGTGGGCATACCTTCGGCGACAGCGGCCCAAACCATTACCATTCGCTTAGGCCCCTTTGAACAGTCGATAGCGATCGCCGATTTAGAAGAGTTTGCCAATACAGGGAAATTACCGACTTCGCTGCAAGGTTTATCACCTTTGCTTCCCAGTGAAATGCGAGGATTATTGCAACGGCGTTTAGAAATAAATCCTGAAACAGCCGAAAAATTTACCCAAGAGTTACAACAAACATCTGTGGGTAGACGATTAATAACTTCATTGAAAGCGGCTTTACCAGGTTCGAGTATTGAAAGCGTACAAGGTGCGATTAGCTTAGCTTTAAGACAAGTTAATGGTTTGAGTGTAGTAGACTTTTTACGAGCCTATCCCCAGCAAAATGTGACTGTAGATGCCACAAAAGCCATTAGTGTAGCAGTAGAATTCAACCCCAAGCGTTTACAGAGTCAAGCCTTTGGCTCTTTGCTAGCACGAGAATTATATGTAAAAAATCCAATAGATTCTTCTCAAATCTTTAAAAGCATTAACCCAGCAAATATTGGCTTTGCAGCAGTCGAACAACAAACCATCAAACTGCGAGATAAAAAGCGAAATCGGACAATTCCTGTAGATATTTATTCGAGTAGAGTCTCTCAATCGCAACAGCCGTTGGTTGTTATTTCCCACGGTTTTGGTGCAAATCGTAGATATTTAGGTTACTTAGCGCGTCATTTGGCTTCCTACGGGGTTAGCGTCGCAGCTATCGAACATCCAGGTAGTAATATGACTGCGATTAATCAAGCTACCAATGCAGCGGATTTAAAAAAATTGCTCAACCCAACTGAATTTATAGATCGACCAAAAGATATTAGCTTTTTACTAGATGAATTAACAAGAATAAATACTCAACCGGGAAAGCTCCAAGGAAAATTAAATACTCAACAAGTAAGCGTTATCGGACATTCTTTAGGAGGTTATACCGCTTTAGCCATAGTCGGAGGGGAATTAAACATACAGCAACTGCGTTCGTTTTGTAACGATTCATTAAATATTGCTTCCGCACCTGCTGACTGGTTAAAGTGCGCCGCTGCTTCCTTGCCAGAAAAAAAATTACAACTCCAAGACTCCCGCGTCAAAAGTGCGATCGCCTTTAACCCAATGGTAGGAAAACTCTTTGGCTCGCGGGGTTTAAGCAAAATTAATCGGCCAGTTTTAATGTTAACGGGAACGAGCGATGCATTGACACCAGCCTTGACACATCAGATACAGCCCTTTAACCAATTAGGCGGACAAAAGTATCTATTAACAGCAATTGGCGGAACACATCTGAGTATAAGTGAGGGCGGCTTTCCCGTAAATCCAGCTACAACAATTATTAGAGAGCGACGAGGAGTAGAAGCAAGACGCTTAAGAGAGTTAGTCAAAGGGGTAAGTGTCGCATTTGTCAAACAACTTGCACCAGACGCAAAAGAGTATCAACATGTGCTAACTTCTGCTTACGCTCAATCTTTTTCTACACCACAAATTAAATTGCGTTTGAACTCTGATTTACCTAGAAGTATTAAACCTTGGTTGAAATTAACGAGTAGATAATTGGGCATGGGGCATGGGGCATGGGAGACGGTTGTTGTTAAACATTATTTATTTGGGCATTGTTGGACTTATTAACTTTTTACCTGTTAGATAAATGTACCTGTGCAAGCTAGCTTCCCACTAACCATTAACCACCAACCACCAACCACCAACCACCAACCACCAACCATTAACCACCAACCACCAACTACTAACCATTAACGTAAAAATGATGCTTTAATAACAGTGTCATAAATAGAATATGCCTGTATCATGTGTGCTGGTGAGGACAGTATCTTGTCTGAAGTCGCCTTGATAGTGATAATAAAAATCACACGTTGTTTTCTCATTAGACTAAATATTGGTAGTATCACTACCACTTACTTAAAGTAAATTTCAATTTCTAATAAGCTGTACAAGGAGCATAAATGGAGCCAATTATTGCTATAGCTTTAGTGCTTATCGGTTATTCCCTCGGATCGGCAAAGATTATTAATCAAGGAAACGAAGCTTTAGTAGAACGTTTGGGGCAGTATCATCGTAAATTACGACCCGGACTAAATTTTATCGTTCCTCTGATCGACCAAGTTGTAATGGAAGATACTACGCGGGAACAGATATTGGATATTAAACCCCAAAATGTGATTACTAAAGACAATATCTACCTAGAAATTGATGGAGTTGTGTATTGGCGCATCAAAGATATGGAAAAAAGCTTTTACCAAATCGATGATTTAGCGCAAGGTTTAAATCAAATTACTTCAACTTCTTTGCGGGAGATAATTGCTCAAAGTACTTTAGAGGAAACTAATATCTCTAGAGTCGATATGGATAAACAACTGTTGGATACATTGAATGAGATAACCGCAGATTGGGGAGTTGAGATTCAGAGGGTAGATATTCAAGACATTACACCTCCCGAAAGCGTGCGGAAGTCAATGGAAGATCAACGCGCTGCTGAAATCAAAAGCCGTGCTGCAATTTTGGAAGCAGAAGGCGAACGACAAGCTGCAATTAAGAAAGCAGAAGGTACTAGTACGAGTATGCAGATTCTTTCCGAGGCTTTGCGTAGCGTGCCTGAAAACAAGGAAATTCTGCGATATCTGGTGGCTCAAGATTATATCAACGCTAGCTACAGATTAGGCGAAAGCCCTAATTCCAAAGTTGTTTTTGTAGATCCCGGTTCGGGTCAAAATGAGATTATCGACCAAATAACAGCTGAAACAGTAGCTGAGGATACTGCAAGAAGACCTAAAAATGGTAACGGTTCTGAATCCTAAACCAAAACTTGCATCAAGCGGCTTATAATCGGCCGTAAATGAATTTGGGAGATTGGTAGCAATTATTTTTTTAAGAAAAGTTAATCAGCTTTGAGGGCTTGACAGGCACCCTAGATAATTTTTTTAGGAGAAAAAAATTATCTAAGGAACCCTTGACCAATTTTCCCATTTTTGACTTTTACTTATAGTTTTTGTTGCAATTCGATCGCCAGATAGCATCAGCAACCATTGAAACATCCCGGATTTGTTCAACATCGTGAACTCTTAGGATATCAGCACCATTAAAAATGGCAGCACAGCAAGCCGCAGCAGTTCCCCAAACTCGCGCTTTGGGGTCTGGCTGGTTTAAAATGCTTCCAATGAAGCTTTTACGAGATGGTCCAACTAAAACGGGACAATTAAGCTTTCTTAATTCTCTTAAGCGGCGAAAAATTTCGAGATTTTGTTCTGAGTTTTTAGCAAAACCAATACCTGGATCGATAATGATTTTTTCTCTGTTAATTCCCGCAGTTATGGCTGCGGTTATTTGTTTGGATAAAAAATTACATATCTCCTCCATTACATCTTGGTAATCGGTCATCTGCTGCATTGTCTGCGGGTTTCCTCGGATATGCATTAACACAATAGGCACATTCAATCTGGCAACGGTAGAAAACATTGAGGAGTCAAAAGTGCCGCCAGAAATATCATTTACGATATCTGCACCAGCATCAACAGCAGCTTTAGCAATACTTGCTCTTGTAGTATCTACGGAAATTGGTAAGTCAGTTTTTTGACGCACAAGCTGTAGAACCGGAAGCACGCGATCGAGTTCTTCGGCTACAGATATTTGTTCAGCACCTGGCCGAGTTGATTGTGCGCCTATATCGATAATATCCGCACCAGCAGCAGCTAAGGCTTGTGCTTGATTTAGAGCAGCAGTGGGTTTATTAAACTCACCACCATCGCTAAAACTATCAGGCGTTACATTTAAAACACCCATCAAATAAGTGCGATCGCCCCAGTTGAAGTTAAGCATCACCTGCTCCGTCTTGAAGATTGAAAATAGGGGATGGGGGATAGGGGGATGGGGGGATGGGGGGATGGGGGGATGGGGAGAAGGGGAGATGGGGAGAATTCAAAATTCATTACTCCTTACTCCTTACTCCTTACTTATTACTCCCAATGCCCAATTCCCAAGTGCAAGTTTCAGTTAAAATTAACAATTCGGGCAAAACTTTGCGATTCCAAACTGGCTCCACCAACTAAAGCACCATCAATTTCGGGTTGAGCCATAATATCATCAACATTATTTGGCTTTACGGAGCCTCCATATTGAATGGTTACATTTTTATTACTCAACAGGCTGCGAATTAAACCGATAACTCGATTGGCTTCGGTTGCTTCACAAGTATCTCCGGTACCAATTTGGGCAATTGGTACCGGAGATACTTGTGAAG
>JBCBQE010000120.1:0-11382 GCA_039820385.1 Cyanobacteria bacterium J06635_10 | reverse complement strand
GAGTAAATAACAGCTAAACGGTCTTTAAGAATAATAGGATAGACTACGGTTGCAGTAGAATCAATTTCGTCAATTTGCTTGGCTTTATCTAAACAAGCTTCTCCTAAAAAGTTATCCAACTCGGCAATCTGTAATGATTCAATTAAATCTCTGGCTTGAACAAGATTAGCTTGAGTGGGTTTTCCTTCTAGCAATAATCCAACTAATTCTCTATAAACAGGTTCAACACTTTCGCGGAATGAAAATTGTATATTTGAATTTACCGCTACTAAATCCGTGCGAATGGCTTGGAGAGCATTAACAGCTTCGGTGTAATTGGCGATCGCCTCAATATCAAGATTCTGCTGTTTGTGCAAGCGCCCTAATTTCCAAGCCGACTGAGCGATAATATCATCAGCTTGGAGTTGACGAGCAATATGCAAAGACTTTTGAGTTAATTTTTCGGCTTCAGGAAATTGTCTCTTAAAACGATAAAACTCACCCCATTGTTTGAGAGCATAAGCTTCTGCCTGCTTATCCTGGATTTCCCGCGACTCTTTTACAGTCTTCGCTAGCATCTGATTTAAATCGTTCAAAGGTATAAGTCGGCTGAAATTCTCCAACTTATTTAAACTGGCAACAAAATTAATTCTGCTGTAGAGAGATGTACGACTGGGGGGTAATTCTTTAAGTTGTTCGTAAAGTTGAGAAACTAAGGGAGTTGCATAATCATCAACACTGTAATCGGCAAATAATTTAAACTGCTTCAAACGTGCTTGTAATTTCTCTTGAGGATTGCTCGCCGCTTTTTCTGCTTCTTCAAAGAAGATTAAGGCATCATCGGGATCTTCTAAATCCACAGCAACTTTACCCAAAGTTTGTAAAATACTGCTGATTTGATTGTCTGCTTTAATTTTTTTGGCAGTTTTATAACCTTGTATAAGAATATCCTGACTTTGTTGAGAAATCCCCATTGACTGCAAAGTTAAGCCGAGACTGAGCAAACCACTTACCTTGATTTGCGAATCTGGCATTTCTTGCAACTTCTGATTTATCGCCTCTAATTGCTTTTTAGAGCGACGATAAAACCCCAAACTTTGTAAAGCTTGCGCCTGATTAATTTGACTACCAAGACTCCCTTGCTTATCTCCAGCTTGTTCGTAATATTCCTGTGCTTGCCGCCAACTTTCCAATGCTGCTTGCTCTTTGCCGCTATGCAATTGCAAACTAGCTCGAGTATTTAATACCTGCGCCCAAATAATGGCATCGGCAGTTTTAGCTGTTTTTAATAACTCCAAAGCCTTCTCAACCGATTTTTGGGAATTACTTAGCTGCTGTAGTTCCTGTTGAACAACAGAAAGATAACTTAAACTTAGGGCTTGGTTTAAGGTATCCCCTTGTATTTGATATTGTTTCGCTGCCGTCTGCCAAACATTCGCGGCTTCAGTAAAACGCCCTTGACGATATAATTCCCTTCCTTGTTTTAATAAATTTGAGTTTGCTTGCGCCACAGAAACTGTAGAGGAATCCTCAAAATAAGCAGTCGCAGGGTTGATACTCCAAAACAGCGGTAATAGCAAAGCCAAACATAAACCAAAAAAGCTGAGATTGATATACAGCCAGCGACGTTTTTGAAAACGGTAGATCATTTTAAAAGTATGAATTAATAACTGTTTACAGAACAGAAGCGCAGATTGCCAATGTACTATAATTGCTTGTATATTTTATCTTCTGAAGTTATGCTTCCCCAATTTATATTGCTACTAACACAATCTTCATAATTGCGTATTTTTACTTAAAATACCGCTACACTCAGCTACTTGTTTTGTTGTAAAAGGAGTATTTTCCTTCTTCAATAAGTTCAATTTCTCCATTGGCATTACGTATAAAACCAGTAGCTTCGATAATGGCTGGTTTATTTAAAATACCACTTGGTGTTTTGCTTCCTGTAGTTTGAATTAAGGCAGCGGAAGCATCTTTAAGGGCTGATATTTTCCCCTCCTGTTAACTGATGTCCATTTCCATTTACTTGAATTGCACCCGATTGTTTACCCATCTGCAACCCAAGGGGAACACTTACAGTCAACAATGCTGCTTGCTCTGAAACTATAGCGCTATAGTTTCTGCTGTACTCCCCAAAAACGAACCACCGATATTAAGCTTCGCATTTTCCCCAAATATAATCCCCGCAGGATTAATCAAAAATAAATTCGCATTACCGGTTAGCTTTAATTAATCCATCGATATTAGAAACATTTCCAGCGGTTACCCAATTGATGATATTAACTATAGCGCTATAGTTTTGAAAAGTAGCAGAACCTCCGGTAGGGATAGAAAATTCTTTGAAGCTGTAACTTATTATTCCCTTGGAGAATAACATTAAGAATAGTAAAATTATTCCCCGTTGGGTTGACAATAGTATTAGTAGTACCATCAGAAAGTACTTCACAAGAGGCTGGTAACATTATCGAGGAAGTTAATAAACCACTGAGAAATCCAGATAGAAACGCAATCCCTGTGATTTTATTCAAATTTTCTAATCTTCTGGATTTATAGTTACCACTGCCTTTATGCTACTAAGATAGCCATCTCATTTACGTTTTATTACGTATAATCATCACATCGCCGTCACCCTGTAAGGGTGTGGCTACAATTACAAAGCCCACCTGGGTGGGCTATCGTAGATTAATTTTTTGTAGCCCAGCTTACGGTGGGTTTTGTTCCTATAGCCGAGGCAGTGCGTTGCGGAGGAACACGCACCGTTGTAGCAACTGCCGTCCAGGCTTCTAGCCTGTGGGCTATTGAGATCGTGACTAATTAACTTTGAGCTTTCCCGCTACCAATCAAATACAACAATGCCATTCTTACTGCTACTCCACTCGTCACCTGATTTTGTATCAAACTAAACTCCGGGTCATCCATTAAATCCGAGCTAATTTCCACACCTCGATTCACGGGGCCTGGATGTAATACTTTCACGTTATCCTTACAATTTTTTAATTTAGCCCGTGTTATTCCAAACAACTGATGATATTCCCGCAAGGAAGGCAATAAATGGGCTGTCATACGTTCCTTCTGCAACCGCAGCGTCATCACAAAATCGGCATCTTGTAAAGCTGGTTCTAATTCCCAATGTACAAATAACTTACCCGCTCTATTTTTGCCGTAATCTGCAAATAATTTCGGTAAAAGTGTTGGTGGCGCAGCTAAATGTAACTCCGCATCGGTTGCGGCGGTAAGACTCCAAATATTCGATCTAGCAACCCGAGAATGAAGAATATCGCCGACAATGGCAATTTTTTTATCCTGCAATAGTTCGAGACGAGGATTCTCTGTGTCAAGCAGGCTACAGATAGTAAACAAATCTAATAGCCCTTGGGAAGGATGCTCGTGTTGTCCGTCACCAGCATTCAGAACGCTTACTTTGACACCTAAACGATCCATTTCTGTTGCGATCGCTTTTGGTACTCCTGCTTCTCGATGGCGCACCACCATGATATCGGTACCCATCGCTAAATAAGTTTTGGCTGTATCTAGAATTGTTTCTCCTTTTGTCATCGAAGAACTTGCTGCGGAGAAGTTTAGGGTATCTGCACTCAGGCGTTTGGCGGCGAGTTCAAAACTACTACGAGTGCGAGTAGATGGTTCAAAAAACAAATTCGCCACCACTTGTCCCTGCAAAGTAGGCACTTTTTTCATCCGCCGCGATAGCACTTCCTGAAAACTAGCAGCAGTTTGCAAAACTGTGTTGTATTCAGTAGCGGTGAAGTCAGCCAGGGAAATTATGTGATCGCGATTCCAGGTGGTAGTAGGCATGGATTTTTATCGACTCTAGCGTGCTTATTGCACGAGCGATGATGTCTCTACAGTTACTTAGTTTAAGTATGCAGAGCAAATCATACCACCAAGTTGAAGTTTGATGTTTTGATGAAATAAATCTTGTTACACTTTAGTAGACCTTTTATGAGCTGCTTCTGCTTGCAATTCTTCAACAACATCCCAAGCCGCAGCACATTGTTTTGAAGTTGGTCCAGTGCGCTCGCAAATAGCGCGTGCATCTTCTCTTGCTGCTTCAATTTCATCTTCAATATAAATTCTTTTTGGCTTTTCTACAAAGTCACTTTTATTTAGAATATCGCTAATAGAAATAACACCCAGTAATTCACCTTCTATTACAGGCGCTCTCCTCATCCGAGTATTTGCAAATAACCGCGCTACATATTCCACACCCAATTCTGGTTCAACCACAATACAAGGCTTAGTCATTATCTGATAAACCCGCATTTCTTTCGGGTCCCCTCCATAAGCTGCAACTTTATAAATGATATCTGTTTCTGTTACCATTCCATAAGGGTCATCATTATTACGGCGTTCTACAATCAAAGCACGTAAACCCTTTTCTTTCATTAACTTAACAGCCTCAGCAACAGTTGCCGAACCGCTAACGGTTACGACATCTTTAGTCATAATATCTTTAGCTTTCATCATGGTAAGTATCCTCTAATTTTATTTTTTCAATGTCAAACAGTTAACAGCTACTAGTTATAAATTATCACTAAATATTCAACGGAACTCTTGACGGGTACCCATGAGAATTTTTGTCTCCTAAAAAAAATTCTCATGGGAGCCCTTGAGGAGCAATTTAGTCAAATAATTCTAGTAAGCAAATCATAATCAACTGTTAACTGTTCGCCGTTCTGTTCACTGGTTAATCATAAATCCGTGCTTCTAAAGCATCGGGGAATTCTTCACAATAAAGTTCAAAATTACTTTTTGGTTTCTCAACAAAATCACTCTTCCTGAGAATATCACTAATGGAAATCACACCTATTAAACTACCTTTGATTACAGGTGCTCTGCGAATGCGAGTATTAGCAAATAATCTCGCTACATATTCTACTCCTAGTTCGGGATTAATCGCAATACAAGGTTTCGTCATTATCTCGTAAACTCGCATTTCTTTAGGGTCTTTGCCATAAGCTGCGACTTTATAGATGATATCCGTTTCTGTTACCATTCCATAAGGGTCGTTATCGCTGCGTCGCTCTACCACCAAAGCACGCAAACCTTTTTCTTTCATTAACTTAACTGCTTCTGCAACTGTTGCCGAACCACTAACGGTTACGACATCTTTGGTCATGATTTCTTCTGCTCTCATCATGATTATTTTCTCCTAATATAATCAGTTAAATTTGAGTTGGGAAAATTTTTTAGCCCGCTGATGCTTGAGCCATCATTTCAAAAGAAATACCAGGGGCATATGCTTCTAAAACTTTACCATCATCGCGACCTATAATCATTAAATAATCACAAGATTTACATTCTGTTTTCATCACAGTTTTTTCACAACAATTTATATAATCTGAGAACAATTTATTCAAAAATTCTCTTTGGGCTAAGTTGCCACAATTTGGACATCTCACTATCTGTTTCTTACCCATAAAAATTATTTGAAGTAAAGTTTTTATTAAACGAAGGAAGAGCCGAAGTTGGAAGAGCCGAAGTTGGAAGAGCCGAAGTTGGTTGGAATTGAGATGGGGATGAGCGACCCCAACTCAATTCTTCCACCGTGTGACGGTGGGGAATTAAACCCATATGTTTTAGTTAAATGAAGTTTCCAAAAATCAAAAAATAGTTATGAGCTAGTGATTTCAAGATAGAGCAGTAAGTAAGTATATGAAGTACACCTACAGACAACCCTCTTTAAAAGCAGAGGATTGCCTTGGAGCCCTGTAAGGTATTTGCGGTACCTGCGCGTTGCTTAAACCTGCTGTAAAATCGAATCTTTTAACTCATAACCCATGAGATAATCGCAATTTAAAGTAAACGCTATCGATGAAAAATCTAAATATGGGCTTTCACTGCATTGGAAAATTCTTCATATGGTGAAACACCCTTGATGGTTTCTACTAACTCTCCATTTTTAAAATATAGTACCGCGGGAATAGTACGAACCTCATATTTCTTTGCCAATGGTTTGTCTTTGTCTACATCAATTTTGACTACTTTTATGGTTTCTTTGTATTCATCTGAAAGTTGTTCCATTAAAGGCGCAACCAAACGACATGGACCGCACCAAGTAGCAGTAAAATCAACCACAAGTAGGTTTTCAGATTTTAAAAGTGTCTCGAAATCAGATTCTGGAACTGTAGTTACTGTAGTCATGATTAAAGCTGTAATTATGGGTTTTAAAAAATCTGGAATTATTCAACAAGAAACCGATTGTCAGTCATCCCTAAAATAAGAACAAATTGCCAACCTTTTCTTGGAACTCCTAAAACAATGACTGTTGCTAACCCCCTGCTTTTGGTCAACAGTCTGTAAATGGTGAATTGGTTGAAAATCAGAAAGAAAAAGAAATCATTGAATTAATTCGCCGTCAAGGGTTCCCATAAAAATTTTTTTCTTCTAAAGAATTTTCTATGGGTGCCCGTCACCACAAGTCTGGGAAATCTTTACAACAGATAGCTAACTGGTTAAATCAACACGGCTATACAACTAAGCGCGGTAGTGAATGGAAACGCATTTCTATCAAGTGAGCTTTAGATCGTTTTTATGGAAAGACTCCAAGAATTTCTGGCATCAAAAAATGATAATCTTAATGGTGATGGAAATATTTACCGCGTATTAAGTATTTCAACAAAATAAATTACACAAAGTACGCAGCGAGTGGAACGACGCAATCGCAGGGTTTGTAACTAAATTCAGTTATTTCATGAATGTGTAAATTTGTTTACTTAGATGCTTACCTCTGGGTACCTAAAATCCTTCAAAAGCTTATCCTATATATTTTATAACCTCTGAGCCTTAACATCCCTCATGATAAACCTTTATGAGAATAATGTCTAGATAAATAAAGGAACGTAAAGTTTTTTTGTGTAATATTCCTCTTATCGGTGAAGTGAAGTTAAATTATATAAGACGAAAACGTAAAAAAAATTTTGTAGTGCGGGCCGGATAGCCCGCGTCTTGTATACAAACGGGTGGACGCGACAACTTATAACTTGAATGAGATAATAGGGGTTTTCAACTCGATAAAAATATACAGCGTAATTCTTTCATTGCAGCAAACAATTGACGGATAGCTTAGATAATTCTTTTAGCAGAAAAAAATTATCATCTGCTTCCCTTGACCAACTATCATCTGAAAAAGCACCATTTATGCTTTCGCGTAATTCGTAATTGTTGCTCGTAAATAAATCTGAACGCTTTGTGGTAGAGGCAAAAAGCGATGGGAATATTTGATAATTAAGAAAATACTTGCAAAGCGAAGGAAATTAAAGATAAAAACGTCATAAAACCAACTGCGTCTAAAGTCGTGGTCATTAAAGGGCCGCTAATCAATGCTGGATCGAGATTTAAGCGTTTCAAACCCATCGGTAATACTGTTCCTAAAGTTACGGCTATCAATACATTGACAGCCATCACACTTCCGGCAACAAAAGACACCCAACGCTCATCAGGTGGAGACCACATCATTGATAAAGTGGTTAAAGCTAAACCTAATCCAATAGCCGTTCCTAACCCCGCTGTTAGTTCTTTTCGCAGCAGAGTCATGGTGTCTTTTGGTGTTACTTCTCCTAAACCCAATCCTCGTACAGTTACTGATAGTACTTGAAAAGCGACATTACCGCTACTATTAGCCAAAATGGGCATGATAATTGCCAAAACCGGTACTATTTTTATTACTTCCTGGAAAGGTGCGATCGCGCTAGCAGCGGCGATGTACAAACCGATATTTCCCAGCAGCCAAGGTAAACGTTTGCACAGAGTTACTTGGGGAGAACACAAAGCGGCTTCATCACCGCCAGTTACCCCTGCAAGCTTTTGAATCTCTTCAGTAGCTTCTTCGTCAATAATATCAACTACGTCATCAATAGTAACAATACCTACAAGTCTATCTTCTTTGTCAACTACGGGTAAAGCGATTAAATCGTATCGCTTCATGATTTGAGCAACTTCCCGTTGGGGAGTATCTGTAGTCGCTCTAATGACTTTACCAGAAGCAATATCTCGCAATAAAGCATCGGGATAGGAAAACAGTAATTGTCGCAGGGAGACAACGCTAATTAACTTGCGGTTGCGATCGGTAACGTAGGCATAATAAATCGTTTCTTTGTCTTCGTCTTGACAGCGGATTTTATTGAGAACTTCTCTAACAGTCAAGCCTTCCTGCAAGCGCACGTACTCCGTAGTCATTACCCTTCCAGCCGTACCTTCCGGATAACCAAGAATCGTTGCAGTAACTTGTCTTTGTTGGGGACTTAACGAGTGTAATAAACGCTTGACAACCTTGGCAGGTAGTTCGTCAAACAATTCTGCACGCTCGTCGGGACTCATTGCTTCTAAGATTTGCGCTACCCGTACATCATGCAGGGAATTGATCAATTGTTCCTGTACTTCGGGAGGCAAATATTCAAAAACGTCAATTGCTCGGTTTTTATTAAGTAAGCGAAATGCGATCGCACGCTGTTTTCGAGCTAAATTCGCGATGTATTCTCCCACATCAACTGCTGGTAAATGGTTTAAGTCCCATTTGAGTTCATTTAAATCTGTAACGCCAAAGTCAGCAATGTTAATTGCATAATTGCGAACATCTTGAATAAGCATATTTCCTCCTATTATCTCCCCCGCGCTGAGAGACTAACTCTACAGCTCAGAGGAGTGTGGTACTACCATCTTCCGGACTTCTGTCCATAAATTTTTAAAAAATCAACATCGATAACCAGGAGAGGCATCGCTAAGTCATAATACTAACCCGGAACAGTGTTATCCGGTAGATGCTGAACTTCAGTATTATTTTTGTGTGATATTCCGCACTACTGAGTAGCTATATGCCCTGATTTTCATCTCAATAGAGTAGATTTTACTACTATCAGCATCTATGTCAAGGTAATATGTTAATTTCCCTGAGAAGTTTTAGAGTCAAATTATTAACATTGTAGCAAGTAGTTATTGTTTTAAACACTCAATTTAATTTATGTGATAGTACTGAAGTAATTCAGTCTGTTTTCCCTAGTGAATAGGGGAAACAGATAATATTGATGACAAATAAGACGAGTTGCAAAATATGAATGTTATTTCGAGCAAATTCTGGAAAATATATTTTTACTGAAGGCGTAATATTCGGTGTCAAAATTTACGGTAACTTAACAATAGCTTTTTATGAAAAGGGATTACCATCTTATTTAAACTTGATTGTCAATGACCAGTGTTATGAGAAAAAATGGAAAAATTATCAATTTAGTGACAGCAATCTGCTTGATAGTAATAGACTATTTCCAGAGAATGTTTTGAATATTTGACAATCAGGAAATTGCCGTGAAAAATACACTAGCCGGCTTCTTAAACTATGCAGTGTATCTGAATCACTTTGTAGTCTCTCTATAGGGCTAATTATGAGAAATTTAAATAAAGAAAAAATAAGTTATTGATATTTTAGGATCCACTGATGGAGTAAAGCGGATACTTTGACTTGTTGACAATCTAGAAAAAAAGAGCAATATTTAATATTCTGTAAGCTGCCCTATGTAGACTTGAGCAGTATCTCTTATAAATAATTACTAACAGGGACAAAAAAATACACAGCACTCTTCTAGCGGGAGTTGTAATATTGCTAGCAGCGATTACAGAAGTTATGCTGTTTTTGTTTCTATAATTCATTTTACGATTATGGGGTAAAATCCCGCGAATAGTTATGTTTAGGACTCTACAGTTGCTTCCTCGCCTAGAATATTATTATCAACAAATTAAGACTATTATTCTTTCACGTCAAAATCCGATTACTGGTTTATTACCCGCTTCCACGGCGATAACTGCCCACGGGGATTATACAGACGCTTGGGTGCGGGATAACGTTTATAGTATTTTGGCTGTTTGGGGATTGGCGTTAGCTTATCGTAAGGTGGATGAAGATAAGGGGCGTACTTACGAATTAGAACACAGCGTTATCAAGTTAATGCGAGGATTGTTATTCTCGATGATGCGACAAGCCCATAAGGTAGAGAAATTTAAGCATACTCAATCACATGCTGACTCGCTACACGCCAAATACAATACTGCTACTGGGGATATTGTTGTTGGTGACTCGGAATGGGGACATTTACAGCTTGATGCGACATCCATATATTTGCTGATGTTGGCGCAAATGACTGCTTCGGGTTTGCAGTTAGTTTACCAATATGATGAGGTCGATTTCGTTCAAAATTTGGTTTACTATATTGGACGAGCTTACCGCACTCCAGATTATGGAATTTGGGAACGAGGTAATAAAATTAATCATGGTAATGCAGAGTTAAATGCTAGTTCGATAGGTATGGCGAAAGCTGCCTTGGAAGCAATTAACGGATTGGATTTATTTGGGGTACATGGAAGTAAGGCATCAGTAATTCACGTACTTCCGGATGAAATTGCCCGCGCTCGCATTACTTTAGAATATTTATTGCCTAGGGAATCAGCTTCAAAAGAAATTGATGCAGCACTTTTGAGTGTAATTAGTTTTCCGGCGTTTGCTGTGGAAGATGAAGGTTTACGCCAGCGAACATACGAAGAGATAATTGATAAATTAGAAGGTAATTACGGTTGTAAGCGGTTTTTACGCGACGGACATCAAACAGTTTTAGAAGATAGCGATCGCTTGCATTACGAACCCAGCGAACTCAAGCAATTTGAACATATAGAATGTGAATGGCCTCTTTTCTACACTTATTTGCTCTTAGATGGGTTATTTAGGGGAGAACAACAGAAAATTCAGCATTATCAGCAATGTTTAGAATACACCATTGTTGAACGCGATAATTTGCGTTTGTTGCCGGAGGTTTATTACGTACCCGAGGAGAATATCGCAGCTGAGAAACAAGCACCTGGAACTCAAAAACGTTTACCTAACGAAAATATTCCTTTGGTATGGGCACAAAGTTTGTATTTTCTCGGACAAATGTTGAGTGAAAAATTACTTTCTGTGGGAGATATCGATCCTTTAGGGAGATATTTATCTGTAGGAAGACAGCGGCAACCGATTGTACAAATTGCTTTATTAGCAGAAGATGAAGAACTACAATCAAAATTAGCAGTACGCGGTATTCAAACGGAAACCCTATTACAAATAAAACCAATTCAAGTTCGTCAAGCTGCGGATTTAATTGCTATTTACAAAGGAATTGGATATAACGAAAAACTTGGTGTCACTGGAAGGCCACCAAGACTACCAAGAAGTTTAACTACATCGAGAATTTTTCGTATAGGTAACGAAAATATTGTATTTCTACCTTCTTTCTTAGATTCAGAGCAATTTTACTTAACCTTAGATTATCACTTTCTTGTAGATCAACTCAAAAGCGAATTAGCTTACATTGAAAAATATTGGAGCGATTTAGGTCGTCCGACTTTAACTTTAATGTTAAC
>JBCBQE010000119.1:0-11446 GCA_039820385.1 Cyanobacteria bacterium J06635_10 | reverse complement strand
CTAACGGGTTGCGCCACTTGCTACAAGTCGCCGGCAGTCGCTACAGGGCGTGCGTGTTCCTCCGTGCACGCCGCGCTGCCGATGCGTACCTAAGCCAGCGCAGTGGCTTACCATCTCCCCATCCCTCAATGCCCATAATCAATTACTCATAATCCATCAATACCTGTACCCATTTCGGTGGGCGGGGTATGGAGTTACCTAAACGATCTAATAATAACCATGCGGCTATGTGTACTACGAATAAATATATAAAATTATTAAGTAATATTAAGACAATGGCACCTATTTGAATTAGGAATGGGTTGGGAGTTGTGATAATGCCCAAGTTGACGAACAGCCATTCTAGAAAGTTAGTTACTTGATTGATTAAGTAAATCCATAGGTCTTCCCCCGAAAGTAAGGATAGTAGCCATAAGCGAAAGAATACACCTATTGTGCCTAGGAGGGTAGCCAAACTAATGGAAACAATCCAAGGTATGCGCCGTTTCCATGTCGAACCCAGCAGTACTCCCATAAAAGCATAGGGGATTACAAATAGTATACTTCTAGTCGGTCCCATTAATACTAATAACAGTAAACCGGAGGTTAAAGCTGACATCCATGCGGCTCTGCTATTCCAGCGCAGGTAGACTAAGGCTATGGGTATGGGGAAAAATATTTTTAGAAGACCTAAAGGAAAATAAAAATTAATAAACCAAATCAAACTTGCGGTACTTGCCAAAAAAGACGTTTCCACCATTTGTAATGGTGCATCGACTTGGAGGTGGGGGCTAGCTAAATGTTGGTTATCCGAATGGTTGGATGGGTTGGGATTAAAGGAATTGTTTCCTCCTTTATCATCTGGCGAAGAACTGAGAATATCCATTTTCGAGAAGCTGTTCTAAGAGGTTAAACTATCATCTTTTCTAACGCTGATACATCAGGAATACAAATAACCTCCCCATTTCGTTGAATCAATTTTTTCTTTTCTAACCTAGTTAATACCCTTGTTACGGTTTCTCGTGCCAATCCGCTCAAGCTACTCAACTCCCGATGTGGTAAGTTAGGAATTTCTACACCTGCGGAAGCTTTGATTCCTTGTCCCTCCGCCAAAAATAATAAAGTGTCTGCCACGCGAGAAGCTGAATCCGATTCGCGTAACCGCAAGCGTCGGTTTACTTGTCGCAAGCGTCGTGCCATTAACTGCGCCAGTCGCACTCCCGCTAAAGGTTCGGAATTGAGTAATTTAATAAAATCCTGTGATGGTAAACTACCGATTTGAGTAGCAGTTAAAGTAATGACATCGGTAGAGCGAGGTACTTCATCTAATGCAGCCATTTCACCAAATAATTCTCCTCTACCAAGAATATTAAGCGTTAATTCTTTGCCTTCTAAATTATACGTGCGAATTTTAACCCAGCCCTCCACAATAAAATATACGGAGCCGCCCCAATCATTTTCGAGCAAAATTACTTGATTTGCTGGGTGAGAACGACTAACTAGATTACTCAAAGCTAATTTTATGGCATTTTTTGGTAGCCCTTCAAAAAAAGGAGTTGAAAGGGTTACTTCTTTGGCGGAGGGATGTAAGCTATACCTATCTTCCATTGGGACATTTTTCGTTGAGCTGTAATACAAATCACTTTCTAAACTGTCAGCTTCAGGTAAATTTACCTCAAGCAAAAACAAAATAAAGCTAAACTATGTTACATAAAAAAAGCGAAAGTAATTATTTTTCCGTGAGCGTTGTAGGGAACCTATTTCTAGGTTTAAACTAAGTACAACTTTTGTGTAAAGCGGTCTGTTTCGCTTTAAATTCTATTAATAGAGAATTAGCAGTAGCATACTTTTTAGTATCGCATCCGTTCCCAGAAATTATATGCAAACAACATTAATAATACTCAAGTCAATTAATTTTTGCTAACCTTAAATTTTTAACTGGTTGGGCATAAAATCACGTCAGCTTCGTTAGGGAACTGCCCTTAGTGGCAAAATTGTATCAACAGCGTGCCTCTGCTCGGTAAATTTTATAAACTTTATCAACACTACCATGTTCCTATTGTCCTCTTGACAATAACCTCATAGCTACCTGATAAATAACACCCAGCTAGTAGTTGTAAATTGATTGCCGATAGCCATTAACCATCGATAGCTCACAATACAAGAAGGAAAATCAACGTGACTTCCCGTGCAACCCAAATTCAAAGCATGATTGCAGACATTGATAAATTACTCACTCACAAAGGTAAGCGTTTGTGGGGGGTTATTTCTTCTCAAGAAGAGCCGCGTCAGGTTTTAGAGCGTATCCGGGATTTCCTCGCTAATGAAACAGAAAGCGAAACTGACAATGCTCTACAAGCACAATTACCGCCTTTGGTAGCAAAATTCGTGCAAGAGGGAAACCAAGAATCTTCTGTTTCCTCAAGCAATACAGAATCGGGGGATGTAAGGCTTTCGGAGTTAATTTCTCCACTCAAAGCAGAATTGAAAACCCTTTTAGAAGAAAGGGCAAATTTGATTAGTGAAATCCGTGAATTAGAAAAAAAGCGACTGCATGATTATTCTCTAGCCCAACAGTTGGAAACCCAAGAGAAAATAATTTCCGAGTTTATGCAGGTGCTAAGAAATCGTTTGTCAGATGACATTGATGGGGATGTGTCTGCTAATATTACGCCACAGAAAGCTCTCCCCCCTTCTGGCAATCAAGTAGATTCAGTAAGGGTAGAGCGTTTAACGCAACTGACAAATGATTTAGATCGACGTTTGGTAGCTTTGGATGGAACCGTAAATGTTGTTTTTGAAGGATTACAGCGTAATATTCACGCTTACCACGATTCCTTATCCCAAGCGTTAGCCAGAATGCATCATAAGGGAATCCAAGGCGAACAGTTACTTGAAAGTTTGCTCAAAAATTTTGCTAAAATTCCACAACAGCAAGAATATCCGGATTTATTAGGGCAAACAACAGATAAAACAATTGTCGAGGATATTAATGCCCAAAGTCTCGAATCTGCCGGATTTTACAATCGAGATGTTAGCGATTTGGGAAATGTCGCGAGAAACGAAGAATACGAGGGAGATATTAACGATTTTGAAAGTTTCGATCTAAACGAAGAATACGAGCGAGATATTAAAGAAAAACTAGAAGTCACCCCTGACGAAACAATAGATAATATTGAATTTTCTCAATCTCTAGAGGATGACGATGATACTCTTGTTCCACCGGATTTATCAGAAGTTATTTCTCAATTTCAGAAAGAGTCTAGAAGTGAAGATTTAAATGAAGAATCTTCACGGGAAAACTACTCAGAATTCGAGTTTACAGAAGAACAAGAAGATATAGTAGAACCAGAAAAATTTGCAGATTCCGAAGCTTTTGATTCTCCGGAAAAAATGCAAGCAGTATTATCTCAGTTGAAAAAAATAGCCGCCGAAACAGAACAAGTTCCCACAGATACTTTTTCAGAAACTACCAATGAAGAAGATGAAGTTGATGAACTTTATGCTAGCTTGTTCGACAGCGATAATTTAACTACCTCAATCTCCCAAACCCCGGAGCAACAAATTCGCCCTTCTGTCATTGATGTGGATATTCCCGCCACATCGGAAATTGAATCACAAGGAGCAGAAAAGCAAATAGAAAAAGAAGTTGTTTCTCAAGAAGTTGTTTTTGAAGTTACACCTCCAGTATCAACTGCTGAAACTGCTGAAACTATAGATAATTCCTTAGACGATCAACTACCAGTAACAGATCCTTGGTTTAACGATAGTAATATAGATTTCGCGAATACTAGCTCATCAATCGATAAAAATACTGCTAAAACCTCTTATCGGAAAATAAAAGCTGCCAGTGAAGATACAATAACTTCTCTAACAGAACTTTTCTTTGAAGAAGAAGTATCAAAAGAAGTAGTCGCAGCACCACCCGAAAATTCCGAATCGCAATCAGAGTTAGTAGCTGAAAACAAGGTTTCTCATGAAGCTACTTCAACAAAAGAACAAGAAACTGCCGCACCAATTGAGGCTGCTCATGAAGTTGCTTCAACAAAAGAGCAAGAAACTGTCACACCAATTGAGGCTTCCCAAGAAATTACTCCAACCAAAGAAGAAATTACTACAGAAGAAAACCAGCCAGTACAAGAGTCAGAATCTGTTATTAAACCAACTAAAGAAAAACCCCAATTACAAAAAGTTACCCTTCCAGTTACTCCTATAAGTAAATCAAATATAAATTTAGATGCGAGTACAATAGAAACTCCACTCCCTCAAACCGAAAAAACTACTGTAACTTCCAACGAAGAAAAAACCTTAGAAGATAATGGAGCATCGGTAAATGGTACCGAAATTCCTTCAGCAAACAAAGGCGATACAGTTTGGTATTTGGGACTAGATTTAGGAACAACAGGAATTTCTGCTACATTGTTAAATCGTTCCACCCAAGTAATTCACCCAATTTACTGGGCACAGGAAAACCAATCCCAAACAGCTTCTCAAACCTGGAATTTCCGTTTACCAGCCGAAGTTTATCTTCCCAAAACTTCTAATCGCCAAAATACCGATGAAAACCAAGCAGAAGAAAATATCTACTCAGCATACCTAAAACCATATTTACAAATTTCTCTTCCTTACAAAAACAAGGGAGAAACAGCTTCCACCGAAACACGCCAAAAATGGGAACCACTACTACAACTAAACGAATTTTCTACAGTTCCCTTAGTATGGATTGTACGTTCCCTTTCAAAATTGTTATTGACTTTAAAATCCGACTCCAATAGCACCACCCTAGGATTAACCGCCACTGCAATCGGTATTGAAAAAGAACAATTTAATACTATTATTGATAACATCGCCGGAGTTATTTGTACTTGTCCCTCTAATTGGTCAGAACAATATCGCTTCAACCTCCGAGAATCCTTACTCATCAGTAAATTAGTCCAACATCCCCAACAAGTATTTTTTGTCGAAGAAGCGATCGCCAGCTTGCTCGGAGAGCTTGAAGGTGCTAACGGTGAAATAGTAAAATTAGTGCAGAACGAAAATTCAACTCCAGTTGTCATCAGCGATAACAACCTTATAGGTAACACCTTAGTCATTAACATCGGAGCCAGCGCTACCGAAATGGCATTAGTAGATTTACCTGAAAACTTGCAAGATTTAACACATAACGAATTTCTACTTCACGGCTTTACCTGCGGCGGAAAAGCCATGGAACAAGACATCATCACTCAATTACTGCTACCGCCAAAATGGCGGAAATCGCGCAACACCACCAAATCTTCAGAAACCGCCAACGACAATAACCCCTTACATTGGCAACCAAACATTCCCGGATTAGAAAAAATACGTTTTTCCAGCTTAGGTTTAGAGCAATTAGAACTACCTCGTGCTGGCGAGCCTGATATTAGCCAACGCATTGCCTTACAGCAAAGACTCGAAAGTTCACCCCTAGGTAAAGCACTACTCGATGCTGCCATCGCTCTTAAACTCATCTTACAACACCAAGAATCCTTCACCATAGAATTAGCAGATCAAAGATGGGAATTGCACCGACGAGATTTGGAAAGTCAAGTTTTTGTTCCCTTCGTGCGCCGTATCAACCGTGAATTAAATAAACTATTGGTAACCCGCGGTATACCTACAGAAGCAATCAATCAAATTATTCTGGGCGGTGGTGTTTCATCCATAACCGCCATTAGTCGTTGGTTGCGCCAAAAACTTCCCAGCGCCAAAATTATTCAAGAAAAATATCTCAGCGAAAATGGTACTCCAGCTTCTTCCCGTGTCGCAACCGGATTATGCCTGTTACCGCTCCATCCTCTCGTCTTGGAAATACCCAGACAGCAATACACCGACTACTTCTTATTTACAGAATTACTACGGCTAATACCAGAAAATGCCTTATCCTTCGGTGAAGTAATTCAACTATTTGAAGCACGCGGTATCAACACTCGCACTTGTCAGGAACGTTTGTTAGCCTTTCTAGAAGGTGAAATACCTCCAGGTTTAGTACCCGATAACCAAGATATCCAATGGCTGAACCAAACTTCCCTAGAAAACTTCAACTATAAAGCGATGGTTGCATCACCATTATTCGATAAACAAGGAAGTCTTTCCTACCGTCCTAATTTGCAGCAATTAAAGTATTTACGCAATTACCTTGACGCAATCCAAGCCAGCGCCCATCAATCCCTAGAAGAGCCTTACATCGTTAACTTCGCCGTTGGAGTCAGCGAGTAGCAGACAAGGGACTTTTGCAGCAAGAATAGGTTACAATTTCCGCTCTTACTCCATTTTTCGGAAATTGTAACCACCTTAGAAGTATTAATATTTACGCGACTCCCTAAAAATACATAAATTTTAAAAAACTAAAACCCTATTAGAAGATTGTGTAAATTTTCCCGATTTAGTTAGACTTACGCAATTAAGTTGTCTATATTAGCACTGGTAACCGCTGCAAATATGTATTATTACTTATATGGCTATCAATGTTGCTTCTCAACCAAAAGGTGCTGTTACACAAGACTTGGTTTTACTAAGTCCCCCAGACTCATTCAGTTTAACTAAGGATTCTTCTCATCCTTCCCAAACAAGCATTGCTAAAAGATTGATTGACATTATAGGAGCGACAATCGGATTAATAATCACCGCTGCGATCGCGATTCCGGTAGCAATAGCAACCTTATTAGATAACCCCGGTCCAATATTTTACAGCCAAATTCGCTGTGGTGACAACGGAAAAACCTTCCGTATGTGGAAATTTCGCTCCATGATTGTTGGTGCCGATAAACTCAAGCACTTGGTAAAAAATGAAGCCAACGGTCATATATTTAAATGTGTAGAAGATCCCCGCATTACCCGAGTTGGTAAATTTTTACGCCGTACTAGTTTGGATGAACTACCTCAATTTTGGAACGTACTCAAAGGAGATATGAGTTTGGTGGGAACTCGTCCACCCACTCCTGATGAAGTAATGCAATACCAACCGCACCATTGGGAAAGACTACGAGTCAAACCTGGTATTACTGGAGAGTGGCAAGCCAATGGTCGTTCCAGTATCAAAGATTTTGAGGAAATAGTCAAAATGGATGTAGACTACCAGCATAAGTGGTCTGTACCTTACGATTTATTTCTGATTTATAAGACGGTTTGGACAGTACTGAATAAAAAAGGCGCTTGTTAGAGCATACTAATAATTGTCGTAAGTACCTCAGAAATCGAAACAGTAAATAGCCTCTAGCAAAAATAATCAGTGTTGTTTCTTCTATTTTTTTTATACCTATATAATATCAAGTCCGGTTAATTACTTACTATATAACCCAGAGCAATTATAATTACTCATTACCTATTACCCAGCCTCACAGGTATGATAAGTGTTTAACCGGACATGATACAACCCCCTATTTTCATCAAATATTGGGAAGATTAGAGGGTAAAATTTGTACTGTATTAAACTGAGCGCTTAATTGGAATTTCGATCCGAAATGCGCTACCTTCACCAACTTGGGAATCACATTCAAATTTACCTTTGTGCTTATCAACAATAATTTGATAGCTGATAGATAAACCCAAACCAGTACCTTTTCCAGGTTCTTTAGTAGTGAAAAATGGGTCAAAAATTCTAGACAGAATTTCCGACGGAATTCCACAACCATTATCGGAAATACAAATTGAAATATATTTTTCATTTACTGATTCTGTAATAATCAGAATTTGTGGATTATCTTCACTTTCATGATTCTTAAACTTTGTTTCTAATGCATCGATCGCATTACTGAGGATATTCATAAATACTTGATTGAGCTGTGCGGCATAACATTCTACTTGTGGTAATTTTCCGTATTCCTTAACTACTTCGATTCCAGGAAAATTGGGGTTTTCCTTGATTTTATGTTGTAAAATCATAATGGTACTTTCAATCCCTTCATGAATATCAACAGGTTTCATTTCCGCTTCGTCAAGACGGGAGAAAGTGCGTAAAGAAAGTATCAAAGAACTAATTCTTTCTGCACCAATTTTCATTGAATTAATTACTTTGGGTAAATCTTCCAAAATATAGTTCAAATCGATGGTTGTAGCTTGTTCTTGAATGTGCGATTCTGGGTGGGGATAGGCATTACGGTAAAGCCCAAGTATTCCCGACAAATCTTTTACATAATCATCAATATGAGAGAGATTGCCATAAATAAAGTTAACTGGGTTATTAATTTCATGAGCAACTCCAGCAACTAATTGTCCCAAACCAGCCATTTTTTCACTTTGAATTAACTGAGTTTGAGTATTTTGTAACTCTTTTAATGTTTGTGCGAGTGTCTCTTTTTGGCGTTGAGTTTGTTCGAGTAATTCTGCTTGCTGCAATCCAACTCCCAATTGAGTAGCTATTTGTACTAGTAAATCCACCTCATCTTCTTGCCAATTCCGGGTTTCACTATTTTGATAAGCTGCTAACAAACCCCAAAGTTTAGCACCTTTGAAAACAGGTATAATTGCATAAGCCTTAACCTGCATTTGTTCGAGAAGGGTAATATTAGAAGTAGAATCATTAACATTGTAAATATTATTCACAACTAGGATATTACTTTTAGTATCACCTTTCCCTCGATAGCTTCGTAAATAATCATCGACAATTACAGGAACCAATTCCTGTATTGGAGTCCAACCATCAGCTACTGACTCCGCGACAAATTCCCCAATTTCATCTTTCCAAAAGCGGTAAATTGCGACTCTATCAGCTTCCAGCAATCGGCGAATTTCTTGGGCTGTAGTATTAAAAATTGTTTTTAAATCCAGAGATTCACGAATTTTTTGAATTGTTGTAGTTAAAGCTTTTTCTCTTTCCTTTGCTTTGCGTTCCCTTTCGGCTGCTTTAGATAATTTCTCAGCTTGTTGTTGTACCTGCATCAAAACAGTTGTCTGCTGTAATGCTACCCCTAATTGCACGCCTACTTGTGCGAGTAAATTTATTTCTTCATCTTCCCAATAACGCGGTTGGGAATTCTGATAAGCTACCAATAATCCCCAAAGTTTATCACCGAGGTTAATTGGTACAAAAACTTCATTGCGGGGATATTTTCCAGCTTTAGTTGCTTGCAATAGCAAAGGATTATTAACCGGCTGCGGATTAGTCAATGGTGCCCAACCATCAACAATGGAATCAGCGACGAATTCCCCACTACCATCGCTATAAAAACGATAGATTGCAACTCTTTCCACTTCTAGCAACTGACGTACTTCTTTAGTTGTGGTTCTAAAAATACTTTCAATATCGAGAGTTTGCCGGATTTTATCAACTGTAGTTGCTAATGCTCTTTGTCTGTGTGCAGCTTTGGCTAATTCGTCAGCCTGCTTTTGAGTTTTTTGCAAGAATTCTGCTTGCTGTAAAGCTACTCCCAACTGCGTACCGATTTGGGTGAGAAAGAAAACTTCATCGTTATGCCATATACGACGAGCAGAATTTTGATAAACAGCAAGTAAACCCCAAAGTTTATCGTTCAAATAAATTGCAACAATTATATAAGCTTTCGCTTGGTAATTTTCTAATAAATTAATGTAGCAGTCGTCAAAATCTGCACTATAGATATCATTACAAACTCGATAAACCTTTCCCTTACTAAAATCACCTCCCTGGGTGTCTTGAAGATAAGTATCAACTACCGGAGATGCAGATAAATCTTTGACGCTGCATTCGTTGATATTTTCTACCAATTCTGGTCGATTTTTCTGTTCCTCAATTAAGGAAGTCCAACCTTCCGTTACCGACTCAGAGACAAATTTACCGCTCCAATCATCATTAAAGCGATAAATAACTACCCTATCGACATTAGTTAGTTTTCTAACTTCCGAAGTTGTGTTGCGAAAAATAACTTCTAAATCTAAAGACTGACGAATTTTTTCTACAGTCGCTGCGATCGCTTTTTGCCATTCTGCAACTTTTGCTCTTTCAACAGCTTGGCTCAGCTGTGCCGATTGAGCTTTTACCTGTTCGAGATAATCTGATTGTTGCAGCGCAACTTCGAGATGTTCGGAGATTTGCTGTACAAATTCGATTTCTGCTGTTTCCCACTGTCGCGGAGCATCACACTGGTGAATGCACAGCAATCCCCATAAATCTTCACCTTTCCTTAAAGGTGCGATTATATTAGCCCGTATTTGTAATTTTTCCAAGATTTGTAAGCGATCGCCACTAAGGGAGGCAGCATGAATATTACCTACAGCTCGAATTTTACCTTCTTTATATTGCTCGGCAAATTCTTTACCAAAACAATTAGCACGAATTTTAGTTCTGATTAACGAAACCCAATCCGAGGCAATTTCCTCGTAAATAAATTCTCCTTCCCAATCTTGTTCTGGATAAAAGCGAAATACGCCTACTCTATCGGTGTTGAGTAACTGACGAACTTCTGTAACTGTGGTTTTGAAAGTAGTATCTAAATCTAAAGATTTACGGATGCGGGAAAGTACTCCGTTCAAAGCTTTCTGTAGTTCGACTTGATACTGTGCTTGGCGGAGTAAATCGGTATGTTGTAAAGCGACTCCCAAATGTCCAGCAATTTGGCTGACAAAATCAATTTCTGATTGCTGCCATTCACGGGGAGCGCTACATTGATGAATGCATAATAATCCCCAAAGGTGCTTGCCTTTGAGTAAGGGAGCGACGACATTCGCACGAACTTGAAATTTTCCCAAAAATTCAATGTAACAATCTTTGTTATCTCCTCGATAAATATCAGAAATTACACTGACTCGTCCTTGCTTGTACAAATCGGCAAATCGGATACTAAAGCAGCGATCGTGAATTTTTGCGGCTAATGCCGAATTCCATTCGAGTGCTACATCTTCAGAGATAAATTCTCCTTCCCATTCTTGTTCGGGATAAAAACGAAACACCCCAACTCTATCAGCAGCAAGAAGTTGTCGTACTTGTGTGACGGTAGTTTTGAAAATTGTTTCTATATCTAAAGATTCTCGAATCTTGGCAATTACACTCGCTAAAGCTTTTTGTTTTTTGTTGTGATTAACACAGCTTATTAGCTCTGCCGGATTATCTTGTGGTGATGCAACTGATTCTTCAAATGATTTGCTAGTCGAAATGTCTTCCATGTTAGGAAAAAATTACTCAATTTTCTTCCCTCATGATTCCCAATTGGGTAAACAGAATATCATATTCGATCCTATTAGATTAGCATCAAACTACTTCAGTACATACAGTATGTAACTGTTGATCCCAAGGTTCTACAGGAATTTGAGGCAAATGAGCAAAATCAAACACAATACCTATTGTTGGTATGGATTTCCAATCGGGAGAACTCAATAAACGATCGTAATATCCACCACCGTAACCCAAACGATAATTTTGAAAGTCACAAGCTACGCAAGGAACTAAAATTAAATCAACTTCATGGGAATCAATGTTTGGTGAATCAGGTGTTGGTTCTTGAATACCGTATTTACCACTTACTAATTGATTTTC
>JBCBQE010000118.1:0-11521 GCA_039820385.1 Cyanobacteria bacterium J06635_10 | reverse complement strand
CAATTATCAATGAACAATTATCAATTATCAATTATCAATGAACAATTATCAATTATCAATTATCAATGAACAATTATCAATTATCAACTAACCACTAACTACTAACTACGTTCCAATTATCACAAATTAAGAATCAACCGCGCTAAACCAAAGTAAATTAAAACACCCAATACATCTACCGCATTATCAATTATCAATGAACAATTATCAATTATCAACTAACCACTAACCACTAACCACTAACCACTAACTAGGTTCCAATTATCACAAATTAAGAATCAACCGCGCTAAACCAAAATAAATTAAAACACCCAACACATCTACCGCTGTTGTAATAAATGGTGCAGACATCAAGGCTGGATCTAATTTCATAAAGCGGAACAAAAACGGTAACGAAGAGCCAGAAACTGAAGCCAAAATCGAAATCGCAACCAAACTACTACCAACTGCGATCGCTACTTCTAAGTTTCCTTGCAATAGAAATGCCCATAAGGTGGCGATCGCTCCTAATGTTGTTCCTAATATTGCACCGGCAATGGCTTCTCTACCAATTACCTGAAGCGTGCCTAAACTGCGGATTTCATCGGTGTTCATGCCGCGAATTACTACCGTGGAAGATTGAGCGCCTACGTTACCTCCAGTACCTGTAAGCAGGGGAATGAAAGCCGCTAAGGTGACAAATTTTTTTAAAATATCTTCTTCTGATTTAATTATCGTTCCCGTTACGGTATTAGTGACAAGTAACACCAGTAACCAAACTACGCGTTTGCGAGCAACGGTAAATAAATCTGTGTGAAAGTAGTTGTCACCGCTAGTTTGTACGCCGCCACCAAGGGCATAAATATCTTCGGTGGTTTCTTCTTGAATAATATCTATAACATCATCTACCGTAACAATACCTACTAAACGCTGCTCCCGATCTACAACGGGTACGGCGAGAAAATCGTACTTTTGGATAACTCTGGCGACTTCTTCTTGGTCTGTTTCAGTATAAACATATATGGAGTCGCGATTGATGATTTCACTGATTTCTTGTTCTGTGCGAGCTGTTACTAGTTGTCGCAGGGAAACAATTCCAGTTAAACGCCGAGCAGCATCGGTAACGTAAAGATAATAAATCATCTCGCTGGCGTTAGCTTGACGGCGAATCCTTTCTAAAGCTTGCGCTACAGTAAAATTTTCCTTAAGCAAGATGAATTGAGGAGTCATAATTCGTCCAGCAGTACCGGCTTTATAACCCAAAAGCTCGGCGGTAGCTTCTCTTTGAGCGGGACTAAGTTGCCCTAAAAGGCGATTTACAACCTTTGCTGGTAATTCATCAAATAACCTCGCACGGTCATCTGGTGACATTTTATCAACTATATCGAGAACTTCCTGAGAACGAAACTCCTGTATCAATCTTTCCTGAACGTTATAGTCGAGATATTCGTAAACTTCAATCGCTTCATCCTTGGAAAGCAAGCGAAACACCAAAGCGTGCATTGTTTCCGGTAAACCTTCAATCACCTCTGCTATATCCACGGGCTGTACCGGTACGAGAATTGATTTTGCACCTCGCAAGTCTCCTTCTTCGAGCAGCATTTTCAATTGATTTCGCACTAAATCCCGCAATTCCCGGCGCGAGGCTTCCTGAATCACGGAAGCTACGTTGTTCAGTTCGGTCACATTCGGCTATCTCCTCAAGGTGATTGGATAATTGGTCACTCAATCATAGTTTATGGGAATTTGGTAGCCAGAAACGTTAAATCGGTTAACTTTCATTCTCCCTAATGGGATCAACCGTTGATAATTGATAATTGTATGTCACTGCGTGCCACGCTTCGCTACATTGATAATTGTTTTAAGTTTTATGTAGTTCATATAACTTACTTCTCACGATAGTGCTAATCCTTTAAATCTGGATTTAAGATGGCGGCGAGAGGGATAGGTATTATTAAAATGACTACAACTCAGTCAAATCCGCAATCAAATGTTGTGGAAAATAAGAGCATTGACACTGAATCGGTAACATTGCGGGTTAACGGTACAGAACATATTTTAAACATCGAACCCCGCGTTACTCTTCTTGATGCATTGCGGGAGCGTTTAGATTTAACTGGTAGTAAAAAAGGTTGTAACCACGGGCAGTGTGGTGCTTGTACTGTCTTAGTAAATGGCGATCGCATTAATTCTTGTCTGACTTTAGCAATCATGCATGAAGGGGACGAAATTACAACTATCGAAGGGCTGAGTGAAGGTGAAGAACTTCATCCAATGCAAGCTGCATTTTTAGAATACGATGGTTTTCAGTGCGGTTACTGTACTTCTGGTCAAATTTGTTCGGCTGTGGCTTTACTCTCGGAAGTTGAAGCAGCACAAGCGAGTACGGTAACTAATTTAGAAGAAATTGCCAATCCCAATGCCTCTATTGAATTAACCGATAAAGAAATTCGCGAGCGCATGAGTGGAAATCTTTGTCGTTGCGGTGCTTATCCGAATATTGTTGCTGCTATTAGGGAAGCGTATGAGGGAGCGGAGCGGAGTTAGTAGTTAGGAGTTAGGAGTTAGTAGTTAGGAGTTAGGAGTTAATTGTTTTTTGTTCACTGTTAACTGCTCACTGTTAACTGTTCACTGCTCACTGTTAACTGCTCACTGCTCACTGTTCACTGTTCACTGAAAAACATGAAACCATTTAATTACTATAAAGCGAATTCTTCTAGCACTGCGGTAGAGGAATTAAGCAGTAAAACCGCTGCAAAGTTGATTGGTGGCGGTACGAATTTACTAGATTTAATGAAGTCTGGTGTGGAAGTGCCGGATAGTTTAATTGATATTACGAAATTACCGCTGGCTGATATTACAGAATTACCCAACGGTGGCGTGCGTATTGGTGCCTTGGCGCGTAATACTGCTACCGCGAATCATCCTTTAATCAGAGAAAAATATCCTTTATTATCTCAAGCTTTCCTTTCTGGTGCTACTCAACAGTTACGCAATATGGCCACCGTTGGCGGTAACTTAATGCAAAGAACTCGTTGCTACTATTTCTACGACAGGGCAACACCTTGTAATAAACGCTCACCAGGCTCTGGATGTCCGGCTATAGAAGGTTTTAACCGCATTCACGCCATTTTAGGCGCTTCTGAAAATTGTATTGCTACCCATCCCTCAGATATGTGTGTGGCATTAGCAGCTTTAGATGCTGTTGTCAGAGTTGTTAACCCATCGGGTGAAGAAAGAGAAATACCCATCACAGAATTTCACCGTTTACCGGGAGATACGCCCAATCTCGATACTAATTTACAAGAAAACGAATTAATTACTGCCGTCGATTTACCTCCATCTCTGAATGTAAAGTCTTATTACTTAAAAGTTAGAGATCGGGCTTCTTATGCATTCGCTTTGGTATCGGTTGCCGCTGCCCTGGAAATTGAAAATAATTCCATCAAAACGGCACGTTTAGCAATGGGTGGGGTAGCACATAAACCTTGGCGAGCCATAAATGCAGAAGAGATTTTAGTAAATTCTTCCGCAACTGAGGAAGTATTTCAACAAGCCGCAGAAATAGCCTTACAAGGAGCCCAAGGTTATCAACATAATAATTTCAAAATTGAACTAATATCGCGTGCGATCGTTCAGGCATTGACGACTATATCAGAATAAAGCCTCTGCGAACCTTTGCGAATACCTTTGCGAACCTTTGCGTTAAAAAATGCTCTGTTAAAGAGACGTAGCAGTGCTACGTCTCTACATTAGATAAAATCCAAAATCGAAATGACTCAAATAATCGGAAAACCTCTCAATCGCGTTGACGGGAAACTCAAAGTTACTGGTGGCGCACATTATTCGGCTGAATTTCCTCAATCCAATCTTGCTTATGCAGTTTGTGTTGGTAGTAAAATTGCACGAGGAAGAATTGAAAAGATTGACACTCAAGTAGCTGAAAATCTACCAGGAGTATTAAGTGTAATTACATATTTAAATGCTCCCGAACTCCAACCTTTGAAAACTCTATTACAAGGTGGAGGGGCTGGTGAAACTCGGTTGCCGTTGCAAGAGCCAATTGTGCATTATACCGGAGAACATATTGCTGTAGTAGTTGCCGATACCTTAGAACAAGCCACTTATGCTGCTAGTCTGATCGAAGTTACCTACACCGAAGAAACTGCATTAGTGGAGATAGATAGAGAGCAAGCGTTTGCACCAGAAATGCCTTTTGGTAGGCCATCCATAATTACGCGCGGTAATCCGGAAGTTGGGTTAGCTGATGCTGATTTCCGTGTCGAAGAGACTTACACTACACCCACAGAACACCATAATCCCATGGAACCCCATGCCACAACTGCTGTATGGGAGGGGGATAAACTGACTGTTTATGATGCCACACAGTATACCTATGGGGTACGCCAAGCATTAGCAACTACTTTGAGCATCCCTGAAAAAAATGTGCGGGTTGTTTGTAAATTTATCGGTGGAGCCTTTGGTTGCAAAGGTTCAATGTGGAGTCATACTATTTTAGCCGTTATTGCTGCTCGTGAAGTTGGTCGTCCGGTAAAATTAGTATTAACCCGTCCGCAAATGTTTAATGTGGTGGGACATCGTGCAGAAACCGAACAGCAAGTTAAACTAGGGGTAAATCGTGACGGTATTCTCACCGCGATTTATCATGAAGGTATTTCCCATACATCAATGTTCGATATGTTTATCGAGCCTTTTACCTCCATAAGCCGCATGATGTATGCTTGCCCAAATTTACAAACCTCTCAGCAAATTGTCCGCTTAAATAAAGGTACTCCTACCTTTATGCGTGCCCCTGGAGAAGCACCAGGTAGTTTTGCCTTAGAATCTGCCTTGGATGAACTGGCATATGCTGTAAAAATAGACCCCATTGAATTACGCTTGCGCAACTATGCAGATATAGACCCCAGCAACAATTTACCTTGGTCAAGTAACTCTCTGAAAGAATGTTACCAAATTGGTGCCGAAAAGTTCGGTTGGTCGAAACGTAACCCAGAACCTGGTTCTATGGGTGATGGTATATACCAAGTTGGTATGGGTATGGCAAGTGCTAGTTTCCCTGCTTTATTATTCCCAGCTACTGCCAAAGCACATATGCTCGCAGATGGTAGCGTTGTAGTGCAAAGCAGTACCCATGAAATGGGAACGGGTGTAGCAACAGTGATGGCACAATTAGCTGCGGATACCCTAGGTGTACCTGTTGAACAAGTACGTTTTGATTTGGGAGACACAGAATTACCCAGGGCTCCGGTATCCGGGGGTTCTGCAACTACAGCTAGTGTGGGTACGGCTGTACAAGCTGTAGCTAGATCGTTAAAAGCAAAGGTATTGGAAATAGCACGTAACGATCAAAATTCTCCTCTCCATGGCGTTGCAGATGCAGAAGTTGCTGTTGAAAATGGAAGAGTATTTATCAAAAATAATCCAACTCAGGGAGAAACCTATTCTACCTTGCTAGCACGGCACAATTTGGAGCAAGTAGAAGCCTATCATGACGGACAAATGAACTCCGAACAACCGCAGTTTTCCAAACATGCATTTGGTGCCCAATTTGCAGAAGTGCAAGTCTCGCCACATTTTGGAGAAGTGCGCGTTACCCGCTTTACCGGAGTCTTTGGTGTGGGAAAAGTACTTAACCAAAAGACAGCGCGATCGCAAATTATTAGTGGGATTATTATGGGCATTGGTATGGCGTTAATGGAAGAAACGGTTTTTGACCCACATATGGGACAAATTGTCAATGCTAATTTAGGTGAATACCATTTCCCAGTAAATGCTGATATACCAGAGATTGAGGTATATTTTGTGCCGGAAGAAGATCCCCATGTGAATCCTATTGGAGTCAAGGGTATTGGTGAAATTGGGATTACTGGAACTGCGGCGGCGGTGGCAAATGCTGTATATCATGCTACTGGCAAGCGGATTCGCAATTTACCAATTACCCCAGATAAAGTCATGTAATTATGTAGAGACGTAGCAGTGCTACGTCTCCCTATATTTAGGTTTGTATAGAGAATTTAGGGGAGTAGACATTTCATTTAAACGCAAAGGGGCGCGGAGGGAAGCGCAAAGGAAAACGGAGAGAAAAGAAGTAAAATGAAGGAATTACAAGATATTATTTCAGCTATAGAAACTAGAGAAACTGGTGAAAGAGCAGCTTTAGCAACTTTGGTGAAGGTGGGTGGTTCAACTTATAGAAGCCCTGGTGCGAGAATGTTAATGAAGGGAAATGGTAATACTATTGGTGCGATTAGTGGGGGTTGTTTGGAAGGTGATATTTTTCAAAAAGCAGAAGTTGTTATCGAATCTGGAAATCCTTGTGTAGTTAAATACGATAGCACTTCGGAAGACGATATGATTTGGGGTTTGGGGCTTGGTTGTCAAGGGGTTGCTTACGTTTTAATTGAACCGTTAGAGGAGAATAAATTACAGGAAATTGCGTTTATCAAAAGATGTTTTGAAACTCAAACTTATGGTGCGATCGCCACGGTAATTAATGTTGAATATGAAAATCAAATAAAATTAGGACAACGGTTATTATTGAGTGGAGATACTATTATTAATAATTTGAGCGATGAGAATCTGTTAACGGATGTTTTAAAGGATTCTCAAGCAGCATTGAAAAATAATAGTTCTATTTTAAAAGAGTATCAGTTAGCAACAGGGAAAGTAGAAGTTTTTATTGAATTAATTCAACCGCTTTTATCTTTAATCATTTTTGGTGCCGGTTATGATGTATTACCGTTAGTCAATTTTTCTAAACAACTTGGTTGGCATGTGACTGTAGTAGATAACCGCTCTAGAGAAGCAAGTAAAGAGCGTTTTATAAAAGCAGATCAAATACAGCTTTCTCCTCCCGAAGATATTTTAGAATATATAGAAATTACAGAGCGTACTGTGGTTGTAGTTATGAGTCATAATTATTTAGATGATTTAGAAATGCTCAAAGTACTTTTACCTGCTAATTTGAAATATTTGGGAATACTTGGTCCAAAAAAAAGAACAAATCGTATATTGCAAGAATTAAAATCAGAAGGAGTTGTATCAAATGCTAATATTTATAGTCCCGTTGGATTAGATATTGGAGCAGATAATTCCGAAGAAATCGCCCTTTCTATAATTAGTGAAATTCAAGCAGTAATATCTGAGCGTAACGCCGGATTTTTACGCGTACGCAACGCTCCAATTCACGGCAATAATAGATAGTTGTTCATTGATAATTGATAATTGTTCATTGATAATTGATGAAAAACGTTGGTTTAATCATATTAGCTGCGGGAAGTGCCAGCCGCATGGGAAAACCAAAACAACTGCTATCATATCAAGGAAGCAGTTTGATATCCCATGCTGTTGAAATTGGTTTAAATTCTACTTGTAAACCTGTAGTAGTAGTTTTAGGAGCTTACCTGGAGAAAATTAAACCAACAGTAAATAAATTCCCCGTACAAATTATCGAAAATCCACACTGGAAAACAGGAATGTCTTCTTCTATTCGTGCGGGTATTACTGCAATAAATCAAAGTAATCCTAATTTAAATGCAGTAATTATCGCACTTGCAGATCAACCATTAATTAGTACAACGGTTTTTAATCAATTAGTTCAAAGTTATCAAAAAACGGAAAATATAATTATTGCTGCGACTTATAGTGATGTTATAGGTGTTCCCGCTTTATTTAGTCGTGTCTTATTCCCAGAATTAATTAACCTTGGAGGTGATAGAGGTGCAAAAGCTTTGATAAATAAATATCAGGATGAAGTATTAAGTATTGCGATACCTACTGCAGCGATTGATATTGATACACCGGAAGATTATGAAAAACTATTAATAGGTTGGTAGTAGCGCTGTCTTCGCATATTAATTTTGAGCGCTGAAGCGCTACTACGAACTGTAATCTATGATAATTGCAAGTAAATGGAGTATACCCCACCCGCCCCTCTCCGGGGCACCCTCCCTGCTTGCGGGGAGGGTTGGGGAGGGGTTAGCCGGTGTACCTCATATAGATGAAATGTGCTGTAATTAATAAGAGTTTCACAAAGGAAAAAATCCTTGAATCCACTACCACAAAAAGAAAAGTTACAAACTCTCCTGGAGAAAATCCATAATAATGATGATTCTCCCGTAACAAATTTAACATTAAACGAAACTTTAGTAGAAGAAATTGAGCAATTAACGACGGAAGTAGAAAAGGTTAATCCCAATCCCCAACCGTTACTTTACGCAACTTCTTTATTAAATGGAAGTTGGTTATTACAATATTCTACAGCTAGGGAAATACGTTCTTTATCTTCTCTGCCATTGGGTTTAAAAATCGGTAAAGTTTATCAAGAAATTGATGTTGCAAAGAAATCTTTTTTCAATCTAGCTTTTGTGAAACATCCTTTAGGATTAGTATCGGGAAATGTGAAAGTAACGGCAACTTTTGAACCCGCGAAAGAAGAAACTAACAAACGTATTAACGTACAATTCGATCGACGTTACCTGTCAATTGAAAAAATTATCGGTATTCAAACCCCAAAGCTCAATCCATTTAAAGTTGTTCAAGCTAATAATCCCCAAGGTAGAATTCCCTCTCTTGACGTTACTTATTTAGATGACACCATGAGAATTGGGCGGGGAGGAGATGGAAGTTTATTTATTCTCAACCGTGTTTAATTATGACAAGCAATCAACGCCAACGCTATCAACAAATAATTTTATCTCACGCCAGAAAACCGCAAAATAAAGGTAAAACTAACCCCATACATCGTCAATATCAAGGAGAAAATCCCTATTGTGGAGATAAAGTTGATATTACTTTGATGCTAGATGAAACAGAAACAAAAATAGAAGATATTAAATTTGAAGGTACCGGATGTGCTTTATGTCTTGCTTCTGCCGATTTAATGGCGAATGCTGTTAAGGGTAAGGATATTTCAGAAGCACTATTGATGGTAGAAGATTTTCGCAAGATGGTGGTGGGAGAAACTACCTTAAAACCGCCTTTGGAAAAACTAAATATTATGCAAAGCGTTTCTCAATTTCCCATGCGAGTTAAATGCGTTACCTTAGCTTGGCATACTTTGAAGGGTGCTCTGGATACAAATTAATTATCAGGTATTTGGCTATAAGTAAACCGGTGAGAAAAATTAGAGGTAGGATATACCTTGAATTTTTAACTCCGATTTACTTACAGTGTTTTTAAATTTATTAGTTATATTAAGTATGATTAAGAAATATTTATCATAAAAATAACTGATTAAAAAATGAAAGTAAAAAATAGCTTTGAAGCATGGAAAGTTTATTTAGCAATGTTTTTGAGAATTTCATTGGAGAATAAATAATTCTAATTCAAATTGATTAAATTTCCTACTTTTCTTACTTTTCCTACTTTTTAAATTAAAATATAAAGCATTAATCTTCTTGAAAATCATTTTGAGAAAATAAGTTTTATTTTCATAAAATTTGTTGTTGAATACAGTCGCAATGGTGCGTTACGCTATTACTTACGTATATTTGCGAAAATCTGGGGAATATTCCTATATTTTTGTTACTTGACGGGTACCCATGAGGTAAAAAGTAGTTGAACTTTGGGAGAAAGCAATTTCTTTAGTCAACATCCTTGTCAAATGCACTAGACAGACATTTTTTTGGGTTTGTTCAAAAGGTATTATTATTGGAGTCTCAACTCTGCCCTCAGTGAGAGTTAATGATAGATATGAGTTATATGGCGATCGCAATGAAAAAAATCAGTAATTTTCTACCCCCCTTACCTAGCCCCACCCTGCAATTTCGGCTTTGTGGAATATTAGGAAAGGGTTTGGCATCTAGCATCAAATCCATCAAAATTTTTGCAATCTCTATCGTTATAGTCTTCTGCTTAAATTTATCTCCCGCAGTTGCTCTAACAAAGATCGATCCTGTAATTGAAGAGCAAGTTATTCAGATATTACGAGAGCATCCAGAAGTAATTATAGAATCGGTTGAGCGTTACCAAAAGCAGCAATTTGAAGAAAAACAGAAAGCAACGAAGGCATTGCTGCAACAATTTCAGACAACACCTGAAAAATTTATTGCTCAATCTCCCGTCACAGGTGATATTCAAGATAAAATAATCCTGGTTGAATTTTCTGATTTTCAATGCCCTTATTGTGGAAGAGCCAGTAAAACAGTATCACAATTCATTGAAAGATATGGCTCGCGCGTCGTACTAGTTTACAAACATTTTCCATTAACAAGAATACATCCCCAAGCAAAGAGTGCAGCTAAAGCAGCTTGGGCTGCTGCACGGCAAGGTAAATTTTGGGAATACCATGATGCTCTCTTCAGTCAACAAAAACAATTAGGGGAATCACTCTATGTAGAAATAGCTGAGGATTTGAACCTTGATATAGAACAATTCAATCGCGATCGCAATAGTGTAACAGCCCAAATCGCGATTGAGCAAGATATGGAACTTGGCAACCAATTAGGCGTAAGTGGAACACCTTTCTTTGTAATGAAAGATAAAGTATTTTCAGGAGCAGTTGAGCTATCGGAATTTGAAAAGTTGTTGGCTGAGGTTAGTTAAGGGTTACCAGCCGGAATTTTTTTCTGATAAAAAAAATCACGAGTACCCGGGGGTAGTAATTCCAAGCACCCCAAAACCGTTAAGCTATTTCACCTTCAGTTAATTTGTATTTTTAGCATAACTGAAGAACCATAATTATTGAATCTATTGAGTAATAATTACTAAAAAAGAATAATAGGTATCAGCTTCGTTGCTATACCTATTTTTTTATGGGTTACTATTGAGATAAATATGTTTTTTTTTTCGCGCATTTTCTATGTAAAATTTTTATAAAGGTCTTCTAAAATACAAATATTATGAAGAAAATCTATTATCTTGGCATGTATATTGATCTCATTCATTTCTAGATAAATCAGGGCAAACGCATCTTGTCAATAGAAATGCTATTTCATGAATAAAACTCTATTCATTGAGGATAGATAGTATGACATTTTTAATTTCTATATACGGTTAAAAAAATAAAATTAACGACAAATATTATTTCCGTGTATCGTACACAAATCAAGATTTATGTCTATTAAATTTTGTTAATTTTAGATGCGTTTACCCTGTTGTATCAATGCTATTTAACTCTCTTGAATTCATCTTTTTATTTCTACCAATCACTCTGTTAATATTTTTCGGGATTGGTAAACTAGGTAACTATCGAGTAGCAATAGCCTTTCTCGTTGCTGCTTCGTTATCTTTCTATGGTTGGTGGAATCCACCATACTTACTACTACTAATCTTTTCCCTAATATTTAACTACTTTATCGGCTCAGCTTTAAGCGACAAATTAAAAATACCTTTTAGTAAAAAGTTACTTCTTACTATAGGAGTTATCGTAAATCTGGCTCTTATCGGTTATTTCAAGTACGCTAACTTCTTTCTCTCTACTGTTGGCGATTTACTGGGAAGGAATTTCAATCTCGAAAATATCATCCTACCTCTAGCGATTTCATTCTTTACCTTTCAGCAAATCGCTTATCTGGTAGAT
>JBCBQE010000117.1:0-11534 GCA_039820385.1 Cyanobacteria bacterium J06635_10 | reverse complement strand
CGACAGCCTTGAGCAAAGGACTGTCGGCTTTTTGTATTTGGGTATGATTGATGCCGAAGCAGGGGGAAGAGGGGGAATCTTGTCCATATTTGAGTGAGGCTCCGCTAAAGTATTCTTGAAAACAATGAAAATGTCATCCCCAAGACAGTAGCGGTATGAGTTTGAACGATATATGTATATTCATTAAAGCCTTTGTAGCTCAAAAAAGAAGAAACCGCCCGGGAAAAACCATAACTTTACAAATAAATTGCCGAAAGTATAAGGGAATATCTATACAATTAAGATTGACTACAGCCTCAAAGCAGTCAAAATGAAGAATCGCAGCTTCGCTGATTGTTAGAAGGTAGGTATCGCATAAGGGAGGTTCGAGTCAAAGTAGAACGAGTCCCGTCCGAAAATAAAGCATTCATTCAAAGAGCAATTAAATTTCTCCGCAGTTATGACATACGATTACGATTTATTTATAATGGGTGCTGGTTCTGCTGGTGCGGCTGCTGCAAAAAAAGCTGCCTCTATGGGCATGCGTGTAGCCGTAGCAGAACAAGAAGCCCTTGGAGGTACCTGTTTGAATCGCGGTTGCATTCCTAAAAAATTGATTGTCTACGCCGCTGACTTCGCGCTACATAATAAAATTGCAACTGACTATGGCTGGAGTAAAAGTTCGTCGCATTTCGATTGGACACAGTTTATCCACTCCGTACACAAGCGCATAGACAAAATTAATCGCTCCTATCAAGAAACATTTCAAAAAAGTGGCATTACCTTACTACGAGGCCATGCTACCTTTGTTGATGCTCACACTATCAAAGTTGATGGAGCCAAGGTAACAGCGGACAAAATATTAATTGCTGTAGGTGCACGTCCGTTTATTCCGGATATTCCCGGTATCGAATACGCTATTACTTCCCGCGAAATGTTTCATTTACCTTATTTGCCCAAACGGTTGGCAATCATTGGTGGCGGTTACATTGGCGTAGAATTTGCTAGCATGATGAACGCTTTGGGTTGTCGAGTCACTGTTGTTGATACGGATCAAACAATTTTAGAGGGATTTGACGACGATCTTCGCGCATACCTCCAAGAAAGTTTATCTCAACGGGGAATTAAATTTATCAACAACAGCAAGGCGTTGCACATTAAACATTACGAAGAGGGCTTACTGTTAACTGTAAATGGTAAGTACAAAAAAACCATCGCCGCCGATACTATTTTAGTTGCCACTGGACGCGCTCCGAATACAAAAAATCTCGATCTGGATAATGCCCAAGTAAAAATGGGCGAACAAGGTGCCATCGAAGTAGATGAATATAGCCGCACCAGTCAGGAAAATATTTTTGCCGTTGGAGATTGCACTAATCGCTTACAGTTAACCCCTGTAGCAAAAACAGAAGCTGTTGCTTTTGTCAATACTGCTTTTGGGAATAAACCGCAAACGGTAGATTATAGTCATGTACCTTCTGCTGTTTTTGCTCGTCCGGAAATGGCAAGTATAGGTATGACAGAGCCTATTGCCCGTTCGGAATTTGGCGATTCGGTAAAATGTTATATCAATCAGTTCCAACCGTTAATGCATCAACTGGCTTCAACTGAAGAGCAAACAATAGTTAAAGTCATAGTTGAGGGTGAATCCGAGCGAGTAATCGGAGTTCATATGTTAGGCGAAGGCGCAGCCGATATCATTCAATCTCTTGGTGTTGCAATTCGTCTTGGTATTACCAAACAAGATTTAGATGATACTATTGCTATTCATCCCACTACCGCAGAGGAATTCCTCACCTTAGATTAGCGAGACCAGAAAAATTACGCCCTTGCTTGAATGTGGAAAATTAGCTTACTGTGGAATGTAGGACTATATTTTTATATTAGCTATATAATTAAGCGTAATTTACTAGATTTTTTTGCGATCAATGACACAATTTAAAATATGACCTACGATTACGACCTGTTTGTAATTGGTGCCGGTTCTGGAGGTTTAGCAGCTTCCAAACGCGCCGCCAGCTATGGAGCAAAAGTGGCGATCGCCGAATATGATTTGGTAGGCGGTACTTGTGTTATCCGTGGCTGCGTTCCCAAAAAACTCATGGTATATGCTTCTCACTTTCCTTCATTATTTGAAAGTGCTGTAGGCTATGGTTGGAAAGTCGGTGATGCGGAGTTGGACTGGGAAAAGTTCATCACATCTATCGATAAAGAAGTGCGAAGACTATCTGCGTTGCACATCAATTTCTTAGAAAGAGCGGGAGTAGAATTAATTCAAAGTCGCGCTAGTTTAATCGACGAGCATACCTTAGAAGTTGATGGACGTAAAGTGAGTGCGGATAAAATTTTGATCGCAGTTGGAGGAAAACCTTCTCTACCAGATATACCTGGAATGGAATATGGGATCGCCTCCAATGAAATTTTTCACCTCAAAGAAAAACCAAAGCATATAGCCATTATTGGTGCTGGCTATATAGGTTCGGAATTCGCTTGCATTATGCGGGGTTTGGGTTGTGAAGTCACCCAAATTATTCGCGGCGATATGATTTTGAAAGGTTTTGATGAAGATATCCGTACCGGAATTCAGGAAGGAATGATAAATCACGGTATTAGGATAATTAGAAATACTGTAGTCACATCTGTAGAAAAGACATCCCAAGGCTTAGAGTTAAAATTATCTGGAGAAGAACGAAAACCAGTAATTGCCGATGTATTTTTAGTCGCAACAGGTAGAATACCTAATGTCGAAGGTTTAGGTTTGGAAAATGTCGCAATTGACTTGGTAAGCAATTCTATGGATGGACCAGGATACGGTACCATGAAGGCGATCGCCGTCAACGATTACAGTCAAACTACTGTGCCAAACATCTTTGCCGTAGGTGACGTTACTGAAAGAATAAATTTAACACCTGTAGCAATTGGTGAAGGTAGAGCTTTTGCCGATCACGAATATGGCAATATAAAACGTACTTTTAGCCACGAAAATGTTGCCACTGCCATATTTACCCAACCAGAAGCCGCCACCGTTGGTTTATCGGAAGCTGAAGCTAAGGACAAATTTGGTGATGACAAAGTAAAAATTTATCGTACCCGCTTCCGCCCCATGTTCTATACCTTGCCACAACAAGAAGAAAGAACAATGATGAAATTAGTCGTGGATGCCGAAACCGATAGAGTTTTAGGCGCTCACATGGTGGGAGACTATGCAGCAGAAATCATTCAAGGCGTAGCAATTGCTGTCAAAATGGGCGCAACAAAGAAAGACTTTGACGCTACCGTTGGTATCCATCCCTCAGCAGCAGAAGAATTCGTGACGATGCGCTAATTAATTAGCAATCGCCTGGCGGGTTGTGCGATCGTTGATGATTAATAATTAAATTGTGCAATACATCTACCTTCATGGCTTTGCATCGAGTCCAAATTCTGCTAAAGCTAAGTACATACTCCAACGCTTTGCTGAAAATCAAATAAATCTAGAAATTCCCGATTTAAATTGTGACGATTTTTCTCATCTGACAATAGAGCGCCAGATACAGCAAGTTGCTGCGAAGTTAAAACAAAATATAAGCGTTACTATTATTGGTTCTAGTTTAGGGGGTTTAACAGCAGCCCATATAGGTGAAAAATACCCCCAAATAAAGCGCTTAGTTTTACTCGCACCAGCTTTTGGGTTTTTATATTACTGGCTACCAACTTTAGGTACAGATGTAATAGAGCGTTGGCAGCAAGAAAAATATTTGATGGTTTATCATTATGGCGAACAACGAGAATTACCCTTAAGTTACGATTTTTTAAGTAATGCAAATAAATATCGAGAAGAAGATCTGCAACGCCCCATTCCTACCCTTATTTTACACGGGCAAAACGATGAAGTGATTCCCATACTTGCTAGTCGGGATTATGCTCAAAAACGTTTTTGGGTAGAGTTGATAGAACTTAATAGCAATCACGCTCTAGGTGATGTGATGATAGAACTCTGGCAGGCAATTGAAGATTTTTGCCACTTATCCAAGATTTAAGCAAAGCCCGCTTGAGTTCTAATTCATGTTGGGAACATTGAAGGGATTTACGGTACTATTATATGCTAAAACTCTTGTGGAATGAGCAGAGAAAGCCCGTCCAAATCGACTTCACCATTTTGCAAATATTCTTTATATCGGAAAATACCCCGATTACTAAACACTTCTTTCCAAATTCTTAACTATTATTAGTTTAAATGGTAATAAATGGTATGATTATAAGATTTACGATAAAAATTTGAATTTCTCTTAAAGGCAGCGATCGTCAAGGGTTCCCATAAGAATTTTTTTCTTCTAAAAAAATTCTTATGGGTGCCCGTCACCAAGTCTTACACAAGCAAAAATAACACCGGATTTTGGAATTTAGATAAAATCCAAAATTATTGTATCCCCGCTTCCATTTTCAATATGCTTCCTTTCCTCCGCAAAGATTTAGTCCAATTAGCAGCTTATAAACCCCAACTTGGAATTTATGAGACTTCTTCAAGCTCAGCAGCGTCAACACAGCCAGATAAGCTTGATACCAATGAAAGTCCTTACGATTTACCCTCCGAGTTAAAAGAAAAGTTAGCATGGAGTTATAAAGAATTAATCGAAACTAATCGCTATCCAGATGGTGGACATTGCTTACTCAGGCAAGCAATTAGTGAATACGTTAACGAATCAGCAAATCCTTCCTCATCTGTTTTTACTAGCGATAATATCTCCCTTGGGAATGGTTCTGATGAACTAATCCGCTCAATATTAATCGCTACTTGTTTGGGAGGGAATGGTTCAGTTTTAGTGGCTCAACCCACTTTTTCAATGTACGGGATTTTGGCACAGGCTTTAGGTATTCCTGTAGTAACAGTACCGAGAAATTCCGAAAATTTTGAAATTGATTTGGAAGCAGCGTCACTTGCGATAGAAACTACTCAAGTTCAGCCTATAAGAACAGTTTTTGTAGTGCATCCAAATTCTCCTACAGGTAATGCCTTAACAGCAGCAGAGTTGACGTGGTTAAGAAATCTGCCAGAAAATATTTTAGTAGTTATTGATGAAGCTTATTTTGAATTCAGTCAAACGACTTTGGCAAGTGAATTATCCCAACATCCCAATTGGGTGATATTACGGACATTCTCTAAAGGTTTTCGTTTAGCTGCAATGCGCGTGGGTTACTCTATTGCCGCGAGAGAACTGATTGCCATCTTAGAAAAAGTCCGCTTACCTTACAATCTTCCGAGTTTTTCAATCGCTGGCGCATTAATAGCCATACAAAACCGCTCGCTGTTGCTTGAGTCTGTTTCCCAAACTTTGAGCGAACGCTCTAAATTACTCGAAGCCTTATCTCAATACCCAGGATTACAAATCACTGATAGCGCAGCTAATTTTATTTTCCTGCGACTTAAATCAAGAGGTGAGGAACAAATAAAGAATTCTTTAACAAATCTTTACAAAAAACTCAAAGATTCTGGAACTTTGGTGCGAGAGACTGGAGGTGGGTTACGAATAACTGTAGGAACTCCGTCAGAAAATGTCCGCACCTTAAGTCGATTTAAAACAGCTTTTGAAAATATTGAACTATAACCGTACGAGAGTATTTGTTTTAACGGAGATTATCTACTTCGTTGCCTAAACGGCGCACTACTGCTACAGTTTGTGGCAAAACTCCCACTAACATAGCGAATGCTTCATTCGGCAACTGACTGACCATTTCTGGTGTAAAATATTGTTCAAACTGGTCGAGAATTCTTTGAACTCGCTGCTGGGGAACTGGATTTTCAGTAATTTGCTTAATTAATCTAATCCACTGTCGCCTAATCAAATAAGACTTTTGGCGTTCTTCCGAGGAAGAGGTAGTCAGCAACATTGAGGAAATATTTCCAATGGGCAATATGTGAAGACAGTCACGGTCATAATCGCCACCAACAGCCGCTCCAGGACCAGCAAACTCTGCATGATAGCCTTTAAAGAGTATTAACCCATTTCGCCTCCGACTGTTGACCATAAAAACCTTTCCACTATGCAGTTTTGTCAGGAGATCCGAGCCATAAGATTGCTCAAGTCCATCTGGCATCACAAGATAGTCAAGGAAACAAGTGTCAGGATAATAAGTTGATACCATAGCAATTTGATAGCGTTGGTGTTTTTCGCTATCCATCTTTATTTAAGAAAATTAAACAAGAAAGGGACTAATTTCAATGCGAGACTTGTATTGAGGTATGAAATCAATGAATATAGCTATTAGTTTTGCTATTATCTAAAGCTTTATAGTTCGGTTTAGCTAAAACAGAATTGAATCAACTGGGTTGAATGATTGAGTAACCATATTTTATGTGATTTAACTGGATTTGTCTTCTACTACAGGAGTGTTTACTTAAAGTTTCGATAAAGATAGATATTTTATATACAAAGTTAGTGTAAGGCATTAGTAAATGATTAGTGTACTTTTACTGAATTGCTCATCAAAATTCATATGAGATGCTTCAACTATCTGAAGCTTTAATCAATAATAAAAGACTCTAGGGATTTTTATCAGTAAAACTCTATCTCGATCATATATATTGTTAAGCCTAGCTACAGAAATTAGCTTACTACAACTACATCAGCAATATTTTAAAGAGAATATAAAAAAATTAACTATTTGCTAAAGTTGTTGTGCCCTTATCTTTTAAAATTAGTCTTGAATACTACTTTATAGACTATAAGAACACTATTTATTCTTTTCCCGACCTCAAAAATTGGTTATACAGACAGCTTTTTGTTCTGAATGGGATAGAATTGGTATGGAACTGACGATAAAAAACTGATTGAAAACCATTTTTTTCTAGAACAATACATCTACATAAATGTAAGCTATTTCTTGAGGAGAACTATCAAATATTTTTTTTTGATATAAAAACCAAGAAACAACATATATATCAAGGATGGGAATTGCATAACATTAGTTGAATCTGTAGTCAAGTTATTCAAATACTATTCTAAAAGTAGTTGATGTGCCGTATAGGTTGGCAATTTATGCAATAAAATAAGACAATTTAACAGTCTAAAAGGTGTTTGTAGAGTAAAATTTGTCGCGAGCGTCTGAAAAAAAATGTATTCCAATTAGATTCAACTTGATGCATGCGATACCCTAATTTGAAATAAAGTTGTCGTGCTTGATAGTTATTTTCTAAAACGTGAAGATATAAATCTTTAAATCCCCAATCGCGAGCAACTTTTTCGCAACTAGTTAATAACCCACGGGCAGCACCTTGTCGTCGGTATTGCGGATGCACAGCTAAATTAGATAGATAAGCAAAGCTTTTTCTTTTGTTGGTGTAAGCCCAAGAATCGCATAAACGCACGCTCAATTCTACAGTCGCAACTAAATTGGGGGTACTTTCCGGTTTTGTATCAACTGCCACTAAGCAGGCGTGATGGGGTGCTGGTGATGCGAAACGATGTCTTAAATCTTCGTAAATGCCCAAACGCAGTAAGGGAAAAGTCCATCCCCATATACCATGACGGGAGTGAAAGCTTTCAGCGATAATTTGGGCAACACCAGTTAAATCAGCAGCGGTGCAAAGCCGAATTTGGAATTGAGAGGTAAGTGGGTTAGCAGCTACCGCAACTGGCTTGTGATGGGATGGAAGAGAAAACCAAGGATTCAAGGCTAGTTTATTGTTGAAGTTGTTCATCGAAGAAAATATGAGTCAATTACCGTAAAACACCATCCGTCTCTATATGAAAACTCTAATTTAAAAATTCAGGAATTGGAACTTACCATGAGATATTTTTAAGGATAAAGAAGATAGGCAAAGTGTCAAAACAGATGAATTGAGGGAAATCAAAAAAATGTCGGCATATGTGTCCATATTTATGTATGAGGGATATCCAATAAATAAGATGTCTCGCCCAAAGAGAAAAACAATGAACATTTACACAGAAGACTTAAAGGTGTAAAATTCCTTTCTCTTTAGAAGCGGTTTTTCGTTCATCCAGCCGCACTTTTGGGCGCGAGTTCCGTTAACTGTTCCCTAAAAATATCCGGAAGCCGCGGATTTTAGCTGGCGACACGGATAATAAAATGAGTTTATAGACAATGAAACGCCCTCTTTTCTTTATCCTCCTGACTAACGATAGTAACAAGTTCTTTATCAAATACTGCACTTCTAACACAATTTCTAACTTGATAGAGAGCTTCATTCACTTTTGGGGATAAATATTGTAATTCATATCCAAGAGTGGTTGGGCTTATACTGCATCACTTTCCACAAAAGACTACCTCATTCATTACCAGTTAAATCGGTATAATTATTAACTGTTTTGTGACTCGACCCTTACATAAAACATGGACAACATAGCAAGCGCTTTAGACAAAATCTCAGATTTTGCAGCTGAGCACCTCGCCACCACGTTCGCCGTAAGGCACGGCTCAAAAATTAATTTTCTCACGACCTAACATCATGTTTTTGCTATTTTGTCAATACGTTCTGCAAACCGCTAATGTAATATATTCTCAAGCTTTGCTTGTTAAACAGCAATAAATATAGGACGGCCCGCAACTGGCCGCCTTTTCTCGTAGGGGAGGCAGTGGTGTAGATTTACGAACCACTTTATTGCCGTTGCTTGTACACTGATTGACTGATTTTTAAGGTAATAAGACGGTGAGTGTACGGCACCAACCAGAGTTTTGTGACAATTGCGTAAGTCCTAAAATATTCAGATGTGTTTAATTAGCAGTTATATACGTAATTACTACATAATTTACATATTGTTTATCTAAGTCAGTAACAGTTATTTACTCACTGCTTATCTAATAACTCAAACTCTAACTAACATTCCGCGAGCGAATCAATTTGTGATGGAATTGATACAATAGCAATCTACCCATACTACTAACTGTGGGTGCTATTTCAAGAGGTATAGCAAAATATATGTAACAAAAAATACGTTTAATTTATTATTGTTAGTGTAATATTGCTGATTCAATGATGACTGTCATCAATAAAAATTGCTCTCAGATGTTAGTGTTGGTGCTAAGGCGGGAAAACTAAGACGACAGATGGTGGGTGGATAAATCCAGGCCGCATTAACAACTGTATCTGTAATCCACAAATTCGGGGGGAAAAATTTGGCTGCAAAATATCGATTTTCCAAAACAAAAACCGAGTATGAAACGAATTGAGGTTAGGATTTCCGCAAAAAATGAGCAGGCGATTTATCACAGAGATACCAGATATAAAAGGAGCTATTACAAATAATAAAATGTTCCACCATCAGTGTCGCCCGGTAGGGCGACACCCTCATATATATCGGTTTCGTCCAGTATATTAATAAAACGCCGGGACATTTTATTTCTTGGATCTCCCTAATTGGTTTTATAGCCTGAACAAGGCAGAATGCGTTTCCATCTCGGGGTGCACGCTTAGCTGATGGTAATCGGCATAAGCCAAAATCAGTCAAGGGTTAAGAGCCAAATTTTTTTCTTCTAAAAAAATTTGGCAGGTTGCCCGTCAACAACTGTTCTAGGATAGAGTTCTCCAACTCTATAGCCGTTCAAACAACTGCCGATCGCAGTTGAAATGAAGAAGCATTTTATACGAATGTTTTAACATTCTTACCCATAAAAATTGTTTATCCGACTGCCGTTACTGCATGGAAGCGGTGCATGAAATCCCAAGTAAACAAAAAACCAAAAATATTGGTTGTTGATGACGAACCCGACAACCTCGATCTGCTATACCGTACCTTCTATCGCGAATATAAGGTGCTGCGAGCTACAAGTGGCCCAGCAGCATTGGAATTGCTGGCAAAAGAAGGAGATGTATCAGTAATTATCTCCGATCAGCGAATGCCAATGATGAGTGGTACAGAATTCTTGAGCCTGACAGCTACCCAGTATCCGGATATTATCCGGATTATCTTAACTGGCTATACCGATGTCGAAGACTTGGTGGAAGCTATAAACGCTGGAAAGGTTTTCAAATATGTAACTAAACCGTGGGAAGCAGAAGAACTTAAAGCTGTAGTACGCCAAGCTTTGGATACTCATAATGTTCTTAGAGCACGTACCCACGAACTCACCCGTACACTACGTCAAGAATCGCTACTCAACACCGTAACGAATACGATTCGTAGCGCCTTAGATTATCGACAAATTCTGCAAGCAATTGTAGATAACGTAGGTGATATGTTGGAAGTAGACGTATGTCTTTTACGTCCCTTCCAAAATGGGCGTTTAGTTGATGAAGGTTTTATTTATCAAAAAAATCTTAAAGAAGGAGAACTAAATTTTGAGGAATTAGAGGATAAAAAATATGAACTTGCTAACTCTCCCGAGCCATCTTCTGCAACAGAATTATTAGCTCATACAGTATGGGAAACCCGTGAAGTTAGGGTAATTTATGATGCAACAACAGATGAGCGGATTCAAGGGGATACAAAGGAGCAAAACCACCGCGCTCAAGCTTATGCTAAAGCTCAAATTTGTTCTAGCTTAGTAGTTCCGCTGATTTGCCGACAAGAATTGATGGCTGTTTTGGCACTCCATCAGTTCAAAGAATACCGTGATTGGGCCGAAGACGAAGTACAGCTAGTAACGATGGTGGCGAATCAGGCTGCCTTGGCTTTATCTCAAGCTCGTGCTTACGAGCAGGTACACGCCCTTGCTCAACGTGAAGCATTAATTAATACAATTACCAGCGCCATTCGTTCTAGCCTAGATCCCCAAGAGATTTTTGCTGCTATTACTGAACAACTTGGACAAGCTTTACAGGTAGATAGCTGCGTTTTGTCTTTATGGACTGCTGATTCGGAGTTTGTTGACTGTGTTGGCTTGTACGATAGCTCTCAGGATTTACACGCTGATAACTCAAACAGTAAAGCAAAATTGGGCGCTTATCAATTACCTCAATCTTTAGCGCCAATTAAGGAAAATCAAATACTGCAACAAATTTTGCAAACTCAGGAGCCTGTAGTAATTACTCAGATGAATGATTGTCCGCCTCAGGTCCAAGGTTTTGATTTACCATTGAAAATGGTAACTCGTTCGTTGATGGTAGTCCCATTACTTGCCGACGGTCAAATTATCGGTAGTATTACTTTAAGACAAAGTAAAAAAGAACGTCGTTGGCTGAAGTCAGAAGTGCAGTTAGCTGTATCTGTAGCAGTTCAAGCAGCCCTTGCAGTTCAGCAGTCACGGCTTTATCAAAAAACTCGTCAACAAGCGGAACGTTTGCTGGAATTAGATAAACAAAAAACTGAGTTTTTTCAGAATATTTCCCATGAGTTTCGCACGCCAATCACTTTAATTCAAGGGCCTTTAGAATCAGCGGTAAGTACGGGTGAAGGTTTATCTCAAGAACAAAGTACCATTGCTTTGCGTAACTCTCGCCGCCTGCTGCGATTGGTAAATCAACTATTGGATTTACAACGTTTGGATGCTGGGAGAATGCAGCCAAGTTTCTGTAAGTGCGATTTAGTTCAATTTGTCAATCAAATTGTCGAGTCGTTTCGTCCCTACTGTGAGAAAAAAGGATTGCATCTACTTACACAATCATCTAATTGTGTAAG
>JBCBQE010000116.1:0-11553 GCA_039820385.1 Cyanobacteria bacterium J06635_10 | reverse complement strand
TTTAATTACTTCAATTTCTGGATATTTATCATTTGAGTTTAATTTTTGCTGCAAAATTAACAAAGTGCTATCAATTCCGGAATGAATATCTACGGGTTTTAGCTCAGCTTCATCTAAGCGAGAGAAATTTCGTAATGAAATAACAATTTCACGGATACGCACTGCTCCTGTTTGCATCGAATCAAGCAGTTTTGGTAAGTCTTCAATCAAAAAATCAAGCTCTATTTCTTCTATTTTTGATTCGATTTCTGGTAGAGATTGAGGATAAATCTTTTGATATAAATTAATTAATTCAATTAAATCTAAAGTATATTCCGAAGCAGGCTTGAGATTACCATAGATAAAGCTGATGGGATTATTTATTTCATGAGCAATACCAGCAACAAGTTGCCCCAAGCTAGACATTTTTTCGTTTTGAATTAGTTGAGCTTGAGTCTGTTGTAGCTCTTTTAAAGTTTGCCTTACTTCTTGGGTTCTTTGTTCGACTTTTTCTTCTAAAGTATGATAAAGTTGAGAATTTTCTAAGGAAATAGCAGCTTGGGAACAAAGTAAATTAAGAATTTCTACACGATGTTGTGTAAATGCACCAATTGTCAAGTTATTTTCTAGATAGAGTAAACCAATTATTTTTCCTTGATTCAAAATCGGCATACAAAGTAAACTTTTGGGTTGTTGCTGTATTAAATATGAATCGGCGATAAAATCCGAGTTTTGGGTAGCATTATCTAATACGATTATTTTTTGAGTACGTTTGACATGGTTAATTACTGCATTGGGAATCTCTGAGCTGTTTTCATATGGTAAATTGAGCAGCTTTATATCTGAAGTGGTAGCTACTGCTTTGAGCATCAGATGATTGGATTCAAACAACATCAAAGCGCCTTTTAAAGCTCCTGCATTTTCGATTACTACTTGCATTAACTTGGAAATTAATTGTGATAATTGAATTTCACTTGATAATGCTTGTGAGGCTTTGAGAATACTGGCAAAATCAAGAGTTTCTGAAATACTACTGCTACTCGAACTTGTTTGAATAGTTTGATTTAGTGGATAAAATTTATTAATTGATGAACTGTGGGTTTGACTTAATCCAATGCCTTGGCGCTGAGTTTGTAAGATTGGTGCAAGTAAATGAGGATAGCATTTTTCTAAGTCGTCGGTTTTGGCTTTTGCTCCCCAACGAGCATAACAGTAATATGCATCTTGCATATAGCTACTTGCTACTTTTTCTTTACCCCAATCAAGGTAAAACTTGGCTGCAAGTTCGTTAGAAAGGGCAACTTCTTGAATATATTCGTTTTCTTTGGCTCCAGATATAGCCTTATCGTATAGTTCAATTGCTTCAGCTTTTTTTCCTAATATTCGGCATTTTTCGGCTGCTACCAAATCAACTTTATGTTGATGATTCATGGGTGCATATTTTGCCCAATATTGTTGCAGTTGCATTTGATTTTCTTCTACTCGCTCAAATAATTCCGATCTGTCCTCAGATTGTGTCAAAGCTGCTAAAATAACTAAAGAATCATAAAAATAAAATGTAGGTTCGCAAACAGTTCCATTAAGACCTGTTAAATAACGCTTAAGTTCCTCCGCATGTTCGATAGCTGATTCAATTTCCCCGAATATGAAACTTAGCATCAGCTTATACAAGTAGAAAGTAGATAACCCACAAAAGTCGCGAGCTTCTTTGAGTAAAGGTATTAATTCTGTTTCCTGAAATGCTTCTCCAGACAAAATAGTTGGATGCTCTACAAAACCCAACAAATTTAAACTAGCTTGCCATGTAAGTGAAGCGTAATTAGCTACTGTTAACTGATTCAATTGCACTAACACATTACAGTAGGCTTTTGTTTCCTGCTCTAATGTAACAAGCGGTTGAGCAGAGAAAAAACTATTAAAGCAAAGCTGACAAGCATTATGTCCAGCATATTCTAAAATTCCAAACTCTAGCGCAGTTGCATACCCTTCTTTATGCAACGGTAGTGTTTCTTTGAGGTGAGATTTACGGTGCAAAATAAATGATCCGAAGGCGCTAATTACCTGCGATTTAACAGTTTTAGCATTAAGTTTAGCAACTAACTCCAGTGCAAGGTGACCAAATTTTACTCCCGCACCTACATCTTGGTTAATACAAGCACTAACAGCATAAGCAACATAAGCATGAGCAGAAGCCTCCGTATTTCCATATTGAATCGATAGCTTGACTGACAAAGCAACTAATAGTGGATACAAAGTAGAGCCGCAGATAAAAGCTCCCATCATCACGCTATTAACAATCTCAATAATGGCAATTTTTTCGGCTTCTGTCATTATCGGCAGGAAAACCAAGTCTTCTATCTCCCTATCCCCAATCATGGAGCCAATTTCTGCAATGCTGTTTTGTATATCTTCCCCTGTGGGTGTGTCGGGGAAAGTTATTCCTAACTGTTGTAAAATTTGTTTACCAATGGAAATAGCTTCGCTGAGTTTATTCTGTGAAATATTTGCTTGAATTCTAATTCGGTAAACATATACTTTTTCTAGTAAAGAGTTTGCCTTGGCGATGACTGCATCAACAAACTCTTCCATCTCCTCAAAGTTACCGCAAAGTGAAGCCAATTCTGCTGCTAAATCATGGAAAGCTAAACTAATTTCGTATTCCCACAGCCAAGCATTTTCTCCTAACAAAGATAATCCGATGCTGGCATAATCGCGAGCTGCTTGATATGCGATCGCACTTCTGGCTTTACGAGTTGCGATAAGATTAAGTTTAGCTAGTTGTGTACGTTGTTTTTCCTCGGTTATTAAAGTAATACCATAGTTTAATTGATTAACTAATTCAAAAATGCACTCTTCTATAGCTTCGGGGGAAGTTTGCTGTAAAAGCAGTTGTCCGATATGATAGTGAGTTTTTTGTTTTTGGTTGTCAGGAATTAGAGAATAAGCAGCTTGTTGAACTCTGTCATGGAGAAATTTATAAGTTACGGTTTGCTGTTGAAGCAACTCCTGTTTTTGTTGCGAATCCAGATAAAACTTGTAAACTTCATTGGTAGGTAAAATCAACCCCAACTGCAAAGCTTTCCACAAATCATCAGCAGTTTTAGCTTCTGACTTTTGACAAACTATCGCCAAAGTTGCTAAATCAAATTGATTACCAATACAAGCAGCTAATTTTAAAATATCCTGCGTCTCTTCTGGCAACTTTTGCAACTGCAACGCCATGAATTCAACAACATCATCAGTAATCGCTAAGGCTCTAACTTTGGTAATATCGCATTCCCAGCCTGCTTGAGAGGGGTGAAATGTTATCAAACCATCTTCATGGAGGTACCTAAAGAATTGCGTGCTAAAAAATGGATTGCCCTTAGTTTTTTGATATATAAGTTGAGTTAGCGATCGCGCTATCTCTGGCTCGCAATTTAAAGTATCGGCAACCAGTTGATTTAAACTTTTCTCCTTCAATGCTGCTAAAGTAATAGTATTAATTACAGCGTCCGATTTACGAATTTCCTCTAAGGTTAAAATCAAAGGATGAGCGGGAAATACCTCGTTATCTCGATAAGCTCCAATTAATAATAAATATTTGCTTTCATCGCTCATCAACAACTGCATCAACTTCAAAGAAGCTAAATCAGCCCATTGCAAATCATCCAAGAAAATAACTACCGGATGTTCAATAGTAGTAAAAACTTGAATAAATTTTTGAAATAATAAATTAAACCTATTTTGAGCAGCAGTACCCGATAATTCTGTTGCAGGTGGTTGTTTACCGATAATTTGTTCTAATTCAGGAATTACCTCAATAATTACTTGTGCACTCTCACCCAAAGCCTGTAAAACTTTGCTTTTCCAACTTGACAATTGAGCATCACTTTCGCTCAATAATTGCCCCATCAAATCTCGAAAAGCTTGTACAAAAGCCGAAAAAGGAATACTGCGATTAAATTGATCGAATTTACCTTTAATAAAATAACCGCGCTGTTTAACTATTGGTTTATGAACTTCATTAACAATTGCAGTTTTACCAATACCCGAAAAACCCGCTACAAGCATCAACTCCGCTTTCCCCTCGTCACAAGACTCTGCAGGAGTTATACCAGCAACTCTAGAGAATGCAGCTAATAATTGCTCAACTTCCTTTTCTCTACCATAGAGCTTTTCAGGAATAAGAAATCTGTCACAAATATCTTTTTGAGCAATTTGAAAATTTTCTATTATCCCAGTTTCCTTTATTTGCTGTAAACAAATTTCTAAATCATACTTTAATCCGAAAGCACTTTGATATCGATCTTCCGCATTTTTCGCCATCAACTTCATGACGATATTACTAATAACTTCCGGAATCTCTTCTTCCCTCTCCTTAACAAGGAGAGGGTTAGGGTGAGGTTTATTACCAAGAAGAGAATTAGGGTGAGGTTTATTTATCCTTGGTGGTTGTTTTGCAATATGACAATGCACCAATTCCACTGCATCATCAGATTTAAAAGGTAATTCTCCCGTCAACAATTCAAACAAAGTAACACCCAATGCATAAAAATCAGCCCGGAAATCAACCCCCCGATTCATCCTTCCAGTTTGCTCAGGTGATAAATATGCAAGAGTACCTTCTAAAACATTAGGATTTTTGATTTCTTGAGATTCTTTAGGTAGCAACGAAGCAATACTAAAGTCAATTAATTTAATTTCTTTTGTTTCAGGATTAATTAAAATATTCGCAGGTTTAATATCTTTATGGATAACGCGATTTTGATGAATATGCCCAAGAATATTGCTAATTTGCACCGCAATGGACAAAATATCTTCTAGGGAAGCGATATTGTCTCCAACCATATATTCACCCAGTGACACCCCTTGCATATCTTCCATCACCAAAGCATAACTATTCTGGTAAGCTTCAAGACTGTAACCAAGAATAATTCCGGGAATATTGAGGTTTTTGACAATAGTGTACTGATTGCGAAACTGTACTAACTCATTAAAATTTGGATAGAGATTTTTGAGAAGCTTGATAACTACAGGAAAGCGATCGTCTTCTCGGATAGCACGATATACTAAAGTTCTCGAACCATTGTATAATTCTTCTTTGAGGTGATATCCACAGATGCTAACCATAATACCAAATTCTTGATGCTTCCAGATTTAGTATTCCCAAATCATCAGAAAAATTATAATCAGGTAAAAATTTGATTTTTTATTCCATAAATAAAAATACTCTATCCCCTCAAAATTTCCCTCCTTATTAAAAACTCTGCGAAACTCTGCGCTTACCTCCTTTTCCTCTGCGTTTCAAAAAATAAACTCGATCCTAACAGACATGATATTATTTAAACGCAGAGGGGCGCAGAGGGAAGCGCTGTCGTAGCGCAGAGTTTTTTTCAATCATATTTTTTATAATTCCGATGTAAGCGGATATTACCCCTAAAATATAGAGACGCTCATAGTATCGCGTCTCTACAGTGTAATTCAATTAATCGAAAACTATGAGAAACTAAACTCCCAACAACTCTTCCAATTCTTTATCAACCATATCTGACAATTCAGCTTCGGAAAGTTGTAAAATATCATCAACGAAGTCTTCTACAGGTTCAACTTCCGGTGCTTCTTCGACATTTTCCACAACCTCTAAGGAAATCACTTTCTCTAGTAAGTATTGCGCTAGAGCTTCAATAGTTGAATATTCAAATGTCAAGGTTGAAGGTAAGGAGCTTCCTACCATTTTTTCCAATTGATTTTTTAATTCAACTGACATCAAGGAATCCATTCCCATATCGAAGAATCCACTACGAGGATTTGGACGATATGATGAATCAAATTGCAATACTTTGACTACTTCATCTTGAATGCGAGCTATTAAGAGGTTTTCTCTTTCGCTAACAATGGTTTCCTGGAGTTGCTCTAAAAGCGATACATCCTCACTTGATGATGATTCTTCTTCTACCACTACTGAAGTTTGAGTTACAAAGTTATTTACTAAAGGTGGTTGATTTCCTTGAGAGAATTGTTGTAAAAACTTTGTCCAGTTGATGGGGCTAACTGCGACTTGAGTTGCACCTTGGGTTAATAAGTCTCCTAATATTTGTAATCCTTGTTGTGGTGCAATGGTGGAAAAACCACTGTCTGCCATGCGTTTTTGGTGACGACTATCTAATTTAGCTGCCATACCTATCTCACCCCAAGCACCCCAGTTAATGCTCAATCCAGGTAAACCTTGATTGCGACGGTAATTAATTAAGGAATCCATAAAGGCATTGGCTGCGGCATAGTTTCCTTGTGTGGGAGAGCCTAAGGCGGAAGCTATGGAAGAGAAACAAACAAAGAAGTCTAAATGAGTGTCTTGAGTTAATTGATGTAAATTCCAAGCTCCGGTGACTTTGGCATTCATAACTTTCTCAAAGCGTTGCCAAGTTTGTTGGAGGAGTAATCCATCATCTAAGACACCAGCGGCATGAATAATTCCTCGTAATGGTGGATATGATGCTTTAATTTTGCTTAAAACTGTAGCTACATCTTGTCTTTGAGAAACATCTGCTTTGACAACAAGTACTTTAGCTCCGGCTTCCTCTAGTTGTAAAATTGCTTTTTGAGTCTCGTCGGTAATTCCTCTTCTGGTTGTTAAAACTAAGTTTCTCGCACCTTCGTCAACCATCCAGCGAGCAACTACAAGCCCTAAAGCTCCTAAACCGCCGGTAATTAAGTAACTGCTCTCGGAGTTGAATTTTAACTGTTGCGGTGTCGCTTTACTATTACGTCGTACTAATCGAGCTACTTTGCGGTTTCCATCGCGCAGAGCAATTTCATTTTCTGTGTCTGTAACTAAGAGTTGTTGGTACAATTCTTCAACTTGATTGCTGTTATTTGCTGGATCTAAGTCCAAACGGGTGCATAATAGTTCTGGATGCTCTAAAGCTATGACTTTACCCAATCCCCATAAGGAAGCTCCATTTAATTCTAATTTATCCGATACTGCTGTTGCTTGAGTTCCTTTGGTTACTAACCATAATCGCGGGTATTGTGATAATTCGGCTTTAGCTAAAGATTGAACTAAATGTAAGACGCTACCGCAATCATTAACTTGGTTATTTTCTTTGAAATTTTTATCCAATGCCCATAAATATACGATTCCACGAATAGGAGTTGGATTATTTATCAAACTATCTGCAAGCAATTGTTGAAAGTGTTGGGGATTTTCGGGATTTATATAATACCGTTTCGATGCAGCTTGATATTCTTCACCGGGAAGAACTAAAATAGAGCGATCGCCATTTTGATGTAATGTTCTTGCAAGTTGAGCTCCTATTCCTGTTTCTTGAGCGAATATCAACCAACTTCCTTGCTCTTGAGGAATTAATTTTTGATTGTCTTCAACATCTTTATTTTCCCAAGCAATTTCATACAACCAATCGCTCAAATCTTTCGTCGTGCTTTGTAAAACGTTATCCCGACGGGCTTTTCTGGCTTCAAAACCAATAATTTCGGCAATTAAATCTCCCGATTCGTCGTACAAGCTGATATTACCAATCAAACTGTTGTCGTCAGATTCTTGTTTTTGAGCGTGACACCATAATTGATCGTGGGAATTGGGACGATGGTAAAATTTCAATTGAGCAATGTTGAAGGGAACATACATGTAATCTTGTTGCGATTTATCTAGTTCCCAACAGTTAAGTAGCTGCAAGCAAGAGTCAATTAAACCGGGATAAAGTTGATAATTTTCAACTGCTTCTGGTAATTGTGGTAATTTCATTTGACATAGAGCTTCCCTGTCTCCACGCCAAATTGTCTCCAGCCACTGGAATGAATTTCCCCAGTTGTAACCCATGGATTGGAATGTTGAGTAAAATTCCCTTCCCGATATAGTTTGCTGACATTGCTGTTTTAATGTGTCGATATTTATCGAATTCTTGACAAAAGTTACTTCTGTAGAGATAACTGTTGCAGTAGCGTGCGATCGCCATGATTCGATATCATTTTCAGCAGCTTGATTTTCTAGACTAATAATCTGTAATTTTTGCTCTTGATTGGATTGCGGTGTCAAAACCAATTGAGCCGTCTTAGCACCATCATCATCGCAAATTAAAGGATGTGAAAGTAATAAATTCTCAATTACACAAGATTCTCTGGGGGAAGTCTCCTTAAGTGCCGATAAAATCATGGAAATATAGGATGCAGCGGGAACGATCGCTTTACCATATAATTTATGATCGTTTAAATAAGCTGGTGAATTGACAGTAAATTCTGTTTCAAAACGAGTTTCTGTAGAAAATGGCAATCTCAGCTTTTCACCTAATACCGGATGCAGTGCTTTATTACTAGTTACTTGCTGAGGAAGTTGTTGAGGAATATTAATCTTAGTCGTATCAACCCAATAACGCTGACGTTGGAATGGATAAGTTGGTAATACCAACCGCTGACGAGAATAATCTCTGTCGAAATCAAACCAATTTATCGTCTTCCCACTAATATATAACTGTGACAAACTATCCAATATCTGTTGCCAATCGGCTTTCTCACGCAAACTAGGCAGCCAGACTCCCACATTTGTATCTACACATTTACGTCCCATCCCTATTAAAGTGGATTTTGGTCCGATTTCCACAAATGTTCGATAACCCTCTTGTGCCAGAGTCTTCATCGCCGGTGCAAATTTTACAGTACCTCGTAAATGCTGCAACCAATATTCGGGATTTTGCAACTCATCACTAACTAATTCACCAGTAACGTTAGAAACTAAATCTATTGTCGGTGCTGCAAAACTAACTTCCGATAATACCTTCTCAAAATCCGCTAACATTGGTTCCATCAAAGCCGAATGGAAAGCGTGAGAAACATTTAACTTGATGCTATTAATACCTCCAGCTTTCAACTGAGCCACAACAACATCAACTGCTCGATCTTCTCCCGAAATTACCACACTTTCCGGACCATTGATCGCCGCAATGGAAACTTTATCGCTGAAAGGCTCAATCGCTGCACTAACTCGCGCTTCCGTCGCAAATACACTTACCATTGCTCCATTACGCGGCATAGCTTGCATTAAACTAGCTCGCTTGGCAATCAACTTTAAACCATCTTCTAAACTAAACACTCCCGCCACACAAGCTGCGACATATTCACCTAAACTATGTCCTAAAACCGCATCTGGTTCAATACCCCAAGACTTCCATAATTGAGCTAAACCATATTCAATCGCAAATAAAGCTGGTTGAGCATAGACAGTATCATTTAACAAACTCGTATTACTGCCGTAAATTACCGATAATAAAGACTGTTCTAAATAAGGCCGTAAAACTTCGTCGCAGTAGTCAATAATTTGACGAAACATCGGTTGAGTTTCATAAAGTTCCCTTGCCATACCCGCATATTGAGAACCTTGTCCAGTAAAGAGAAAAGCAATCTTTTGATTTGGTTGAAACTCGCTGTGATTAGTAATTTCCGCAGATGGATTGTCAAGAAAATTGCTTAACTTTTCCTGTAAATTAGTAGTAGAATCCGCCACAAAAGCTAATCGATGCTCAAAATGCGATCGCCCTGTATTAGCAGTAAAACAAATATCTGTCAAACTTGTCTCTTGATGAGATGATAAAAATCTTTGATAATCTTCAACAAGATTAACTAACGCCGCATCACTTTTCGCCGATAAACTCAATAAATGTAAAGGGCGTTCAAATTCCGACTCCTCTTTGACTTCAACTTCCGGAGCAGACTCCAAAATCACGTGTACATTAGTACCACTCATCCCAAAAGAACTCATTCCCGCCAAACGTTGGGGAGTATCCCATTTAATTGGTTGAGTAGGTACAGTCACCGGAAGTTTATCCCAAGGAATATAAGGATTAGGATTATTAAAATGTAAATGAGCAGGAATTTGATTATGCTGTAAACTCAATATTACTTTAATTAAACCAGCAACACCAGCAGCAGACTCCAAATGTCCCAACTGAGTTTTGACAGAGCCGATAGTTAAAGGATTATCCTTGCTGCGCCCTTCACCCAAAACAGTTCCCAAAGCTAAAACTTCAATTGGATCTCCTAAACTAGTACCAGTGCCATGAGCTTCCACATATTGAACTTGCGAAGGCTCAACCCGAGCATTTTGCAAAGCTTGACGTAACAAAGCTTCCTGTGCAACACCCGACGGAGCAGTTAAACCATTACTAGCACCATCATGATTAGCAGCAGAACCGCGAATCACCGCCAATATATTATCATTATCCGCCACCGCCTCAGATAAACGCTTGAGAATAATTATTCCACAACCTTCACCCCTACCATAACCATCAGCCCCAGCATCAAAAGTTTTACAACGCCCATCCTTAGACAAAGCCTTTAACTTAGACAAACCAATACTAGCTTCCGGCGACAGAATTAAATTTACACCACCCGCCAAAGCCATATTACATTCCCGAGTACGTAAACTTTGACAAGCCAAATGTACCGCCAACAAAGAAGAAGAGCAAGCAGTATCCAACTGCATCGTCGCACCTTGTAAACCCAAAGTATAAGCCAAACGCCCAGCCGCCATACTTCTGAGAATACTCAAAGTATTGTAAGCATCAATTTGAGTGCGATCGCCACTATTAAAACTCAACTGGGAATAATCATCCATAGAAAGCCCCACAAACACTCCCGTAGAGCTACCCTTTAACTTATCAGCAGCAATACCAGAATGTTCCAAAGCCTCCCAACTAACCTCCAAAAGTAAACGCTGTTGAGGATCTAAATTTACAGCTTCCCGAGGAGAAATACCAAAAAATTGTGCATCAAACTTATCTACCTCATCCAAAAATCCACCATATTTCGCATACATCTTCCCCTTAACCTTAGGATTAGCATCATAAAACTCCTCCACATCCCAACGTTGAGACGGAATCTCCTTAATCGCATCAACTCCATCACGCAGCAAATCCCAATAAGCTTCCGGATTATCAGCACCGCCAGGAAAACGACATCCCATACCAATAATAGCAATCGGCTCCCTCTGCGTCTGCTCCATATTATCCACAACAGAACGCATATTTCTTAATTCTAGCAAAGCCTTCTCTAACAAAGGACGATAATTTGTATTTTGTGTATTACTCATTTTCTTTAACTCTCTAAAATAAATGTTGGTTGATAGTTGTTGGTTGTTGATTGATAATTGATCATTGATCATTGATAATTGATCATTGATCATTGATACTATCTACTGATTATTAGTTATAGGTTGTTAGACTTATGCACTTTTTTGATTACCTCCTACCTCTCATCTATTAAGTAAATAGGTACAAATAAATCAACCTATGCAGGAGAATGCAAAATTCATGAAACAATTACGATTACCTCTTCCCCCTCACCTCTTTTACTTACTCCGCGTAACTCCGCGTTAACCTCAGCGCCCCTTTGCGTTTAAAAAAAAACTACCTCCTCCCCTCCAAAGCCGTAAATTCAATAGTTAGTGAATGGTGAATGGTAATAAAAGATTAATGACTGTAGGGCGTGTGATGGGAACCCTGTGACGCTCCGGAGGAATTGAGTATTATAAAACTTTATGGAAAATGTATACAAAATTACTTTTTGGCGTTGCACAATCGTAAT
>JBCBQE010000115.1:0-11620 GCA_039820385.1 Cyanobacteria bacterium J06635_10 | reverse complement strand
ACAAAAAAATATGCCAGTTGCGTAAGTCCTATATAAGAATAAAATTTTTAGCATATAGCAGTAAAATCTAAAATAGCTGTATCTAAAATTATATGACTTATCCCCAACTGCCAGATTCCTGGCAAACAGTACTTGCTGAAGAATTGGACAAACCCTATTTTAAAGAACTTCAAAATTTTATCGAAGAGGAACGAAAATCTCAAATTATCTACCCTCCACAAGAAGATGTATTTTCAGCATTTGAACTTACACCTTACGAACAAGTAAATGTTTTAATACTTGGACAAGATCCTTATCATGGAGAGAATCAAGCACATGGGTTATGCTTTTCGGTAAAACCTGGGAATAAAATTCCGCCGTCGCTAGTTAATATTTATAAAGAACTTCAAGATGACCTTGGGTTTGATATTCCCGATAATGGATACTTAGTACTATGGGCAAAACAAGGTATATTGATGATTAATGCCGTACTAACCGTGCAAGCACATAAACCTAATTCTCATAAAAATAAAGGTTGGGAAACTTTCACTGATGCAGTTATTAGTAAAGTTAATCAAAAACAAGAGTCAGTCATTTTTGTGCTTTGGGGTGGTTATGCAAAAAAGAAGCTGAAATTAATAGATACAAATCGTCACACCGTGATTCAATCGGCACATCCTTCTCCACTTTCTGCTCGCAACGGCTTTTTTGGTAGCAAACCTTTTTCCAAAATTAATTCTGCATTGCGTCAAGCAAGTAAACCAGAAATCAATTATCAGTTATCAATGAACAATGAATAATGAATAATTACCAATAGTATTTCCAAAATCTAAAGCGAATGATAATTGATAATTGATAATTGATAATTGATCATTGATAATTGATAATTGATAATTGAAAATTGATAATCGATGTGGACTTCCCTACATGCAAACATTCATCGTACTATAAGCTCGCGTCATCTGTTGAAGCGCAATCAAAGGTTGTTAATTGCCGTTTCTGGGGGACAAGATTCTCTGTGTCTGGCTCAGTTAATGTTAGATTTGCAACCTAAATGGGGATGGGATATCGGTATTGCTCATTGCGATCATCGTTGGCGCGATGATTCAAAAGCAAACGCTAATTATGTAGAAAAGCTTGCAGAGAATTGGAGTATACCTTTTTACCTAGAGACAGCTTCCCAATCGTTGAAAAGTGAAGCAGCAGCTAGAGACTGGCGCTATCAAGTAATGAGCGCGATCGCCTTTTCAAATAATTATCAGTGCATAATGACGGGACATACTGCCACGGATAGAGCGGAAACTTTGCTTTATAATTTGATTCGTGGTAGCGGTGCGGATGGTTTACAAGCTTTAACTTGGCAACGTTCGCTATTGAATGATATTACGCTAGTACGTCCGCTTTTAGAAGTTACTCGTACTCAAACAGGTCAATTTTGCCAAGATTTTCAATTACAAGTTTGGTGCGATTCTACCAACCAAGATTTGAAATATGCTCGCAATCGCATCCGTCAGGAATTAGTACCATATTTACAAGAAAAATTTAACCCAAAAGTAGAGTCAAATTTAGCCCAAACAGCAGAACTTTTACAAGGGGAAGTAGAATATTTAGAACAAGCTGCTGATAAATTGCGCCAACAGGTTGAAATTAAAAGTAGCGAAAATATCGCCATAGATGAATTAGAAAATTCTACAATAATTTTAGGCTTGAATCGTCAAATATTGCTTCAAGCACCATTAGCCTTGCAACGTCGTGCCATACGCCAAGTATTACAAAAAATAATGCCAAATGCTCCCAACTTCGAGCATATAGAAAAATTGGTCGGCTTAATAGCAGCACCAAACCGCTCGCAAACTGACCCATTTCCTGGAGGTATTATAGCTGTAGTACGGGATGGATTGATTTATTTGAAAAAAAAGGATATTTGAAAAGTATAGGTTGGTTGAAACCGCCGGATAAAATATTAAATTAGACCGGCAGCTTTTATTGAACAATCAAATTCTCCATAGATGAGCGCATATCTGTAATTGCCTGGAGTTGGTAGTTGCCAGTTTCGAGTATTTGTGCTAAAGCGTCATTCATAGCTTGCAGTTTGTGTCGCAAACCTTCCAAAGAATCCTGTATTGGTTGAAGCGCCTCTTCATAAAAATTAACTCTAGCCCAGCTTTGAGCGTTTGCAGTTTGCAGCGCAGACAATTTTTCCTCCATCGCTTGCAATTCTTGACGTTTGGTATCCTGTTCTTGAGTTATGGCTGCAATGGTATCTTGGGCTAGTTGGATGCTATTACCTGTTTGTTCGATTTCAGCTTCTAATTTTTCCAGTTGTTCGGAATTTTTTTGTCGCCCTTGTTCAATTTGCTTTATTATCGGACTTAAATCCAATTGTTGGCTCCCTTCGGCAGCTTGATGATTTGCTTGTCGCTTAGACAGTACCGCTTGGTGATATTTGAGTGAATCCTGACGCTCTACCAAACTACGACGCTGTCCAACCAAAGTTTCGTTGAGCATCTGGTAGCTGTCTTTTTCATCTGAAAGTTCTTCTTCTAATGCGGTATGCTCTTCTTGGGAAGCTGAATTTATCTTTTCTTGTAGTTCATCTATTGTTTGTTGCTTATATTTGAGTTCAACTTCTTGTTCTTCAACAAAGCTAGAGTCAATATTTAACTTTTCCTGCAAATCTTCAACTGTTTTTTGCAGTTCTTCTAAAGATAAAGCATCTAAAGCTTCTGCATCAAAATCTAAAGTAAAAATTTCCTCACCTGAACTTTCATTCTTTAAATTAACCTGCTCTTGTAATTCTTGCTGATATTGTAGTTGCTCCTGTAGCATCCGTGCATAATCTTGCTTACTCTCAAGAGCAGCTGTATTTAGTTTCAATTCAATTGTATGTTCGTACAAAGAATCTTCAACTTGCTGCAAAGAAGAATTCGCTGCTTGTAACTCCTGTGATAAACACTCGATTTCAGCAAGCTGTTCGCTAGCTTCAGTTTTTTGTTGTTCTAGTTGTTCCCAATAAGGATTGAGGAGACTCTGTTGCACAGCCACCATCTCGAAGGCATTATCAAGATGTTCCCCAACGCTTTGAGTAGGAGGAATATTGCTAGAGAGTTTTTCGAGTAAATCGCGAATTACCTGAGCTTGCTCCTCATCTAAAACCGCTCCCTGATGAACTTCTGCGCTTACTTCTTCAAGGCGGCGTTGTTCCCCTCGCAAATGTTCCCAAGCACCTTCAAGCTCTTGACGATTCCGCTCTATTTCTTCTTGTAAGCCTTGAATCTCAGAGCGAGAACTTTCAACTTCTTGAAGTTTTGAATCAATTTGTTGTGCCTCTTGTTCTATTTGTTGCGCTTGTTCTAAACGCGTTTCTAAGTCCATTTCACGGCGGTTTAATTCCTGCGCCTGAAATGTCAGCGATTCCTTCCACTGGTCAATTTCTTCTTCTTTAACTTTAAATTTCTCCAATTGGCGGGAAAAATTTTGTAAAATGTTACCTAATGGACGACCAGCTTCTTGTAATCGCTGTACTTGACGACTTGCATTCAATTCAGCTAGCACAAGTGCGCCATCATTTAGTTTACTAGCTTCTTCAGCAGCAATTACTTCTTCACTCACTGTACTCCAACTCTGGTCGTTACGTTGACAAGCCAGTAGTTTCAGTTCGGTTTTAGTACCACTACCAAGTAAGCCACCCTTTTGTTTTTGTACTTCGGCTAAATACAGCACACCGCAAATCCTTATTGATGTACTTGAATAAGTTTTTTTGTAATACGATAGATTAAGACATTAATTTGCCTTATTTCACTTTAAATCAACCAATAGATAGACAAGTGAAAATTTCGTATGCGCCCTGAATAATCGCACATTGATTTTTATATAATCGACTTCCATCGTGTTTTTATATTTTGTACTTATGAAGCTGGGGATGGCTACCGTATTATTACCAACACTTCACTGAATTATTAAAGAATATTTGCAATGCTGATTCTAATACGAAGACAAAAAGCTACTCCCTTCCCGGCTTTATGATTTCCGTCTCGCGTAGGTTGGGTTGAACGATTCGTGTTACCCAACACTGAAAATTAACTATCCCCCTGCATAATCCTTATACAACTCCCGCAAGCGCCTTAGACAAAATGTCCATAGAAAACCGACAATGAAAGCAGCACAGTACCGCGTCACTGAGCTTGCATGCGCTTCACGTAAAATGGGGAGAAAATTTTTGTCGGCAACCGAACTGGCTAAATCAAAAGTATAAAGCAGCTTATTAGTCAAGTCCATACTACTTCTAGATTTTTTTACCCAATTGTTGATTTATTAGTGTTAACTATTGAAAAACTTGGGCACAATGAACAAAGAATGTAAACTGAATAACAATGAGTCCATATTGCTAAATGCAGGGAAATTTAAGTGAGATTGATATACGCAGCATCCTGCAACTGATTGAGTTGGGGCAGCGAACGGGGTTACTGTTTGTTGAAGCTTATGGGTTGCATTACGGTAATCAGTTAGCTCAATATTATACTAAGGAATCATTACCCCAAACTTGGTTTCTATTTTTTCTCAACGGTCAAATAATCTACTCTCAAGAAGCCAATAGCAGTGTATTCCGTCTTCGCGATTACTTACGGTATTACCGGATTAACTTGCAAGGGGAGGAAACACCCTCGTTCTCCGATAAGTCACTCTGTGCACCCGAGTATGGCTATTTAGGTCGAATGTTGGAACAAGATATCATTAATCCACAGCAGGCTCGTAGTATAATCTACGGCTTGGTGCACGAAACTCTTTTCGATTTATTGAGTTTACGTCAAGGTCATTTTATTTTTGAGTTGGACAAACCACTAGCTCCACAACTAACTACTTTAGAAATTGCTCCTCTTGTGAGCAAAGTTTTCAAGCAGGTGCAAGAATGGAAGCTACTATATCCCTATATTCAGTCTCCAGATCAATGTCCTATATTGACTGATGTTGAGCGACTGCGTTCTTCTTTAGCTTCTTCTACGGTAAAGAAATTACAGCATTGGGGGGATGGTAAAACTTCCCTGCGCCAACTCGCTCGTTACCTTAACCGAGATGTTTTGACACTGGCAAAAGCTATATATCCTTACGTACAACAGGGTTTGATACATATAGAATCAACAGAAACTTTACCATCTTTTCCCCATGAGCAAGATACCGTGCAACACGCCCAGGGAAATCAAAAACTTCAAGCCATAGTATGTATTGACGATGCAGCAACTATTTGCGAGACGGTGCAGTCTATTTTGCAACCGCAAGGTTATAATGCAATCGCCTTTACTAATCCCTTAGAAGCATTAAAGAAGGTTTTTCAACTCCAACCGCATTTGATTTTATGCGATATTGTCATGCCCGATTTAGACGGCTACGAACTTTGTGCAATGTTGCGACACTCTAGCGCATTCCGACTCATACCGATTATTATGCTTAGCGCTAAAAGTAGCTATATCGATAGAGTTAGGGCGAATATGGTAGGTGCTACGGATTATTTAACAAAGCCTTTTGAGGAAACTGAATTGCTGTTGTTAATTAAAAAGTATCTCAAAAAGCCCGAGGAGCGATCCCCGGCTCCGAGAATGCGGCACTTGTGGATTTAAGCAAACATAGGGTAAAAAATATTATCACGAACTAGATTTAAGCCAATTATCAAAATACTTAGTGAATTAGTAAATAAGCATTTTTTTATACTAATACATGCGGGGAGATTAGGGAATGTTCCTGACAAACGGGACATCTACATCGGGAGGTAATGAGACATTTATGAGTACAGTTCTGATTGTGGAAGATAGCATAGCGCAAAGGGAGATGATTACAGACCTCCTTAAAGCGAGTGGTTTAGAAGTCACTCACGCTTCGGATGGACTGGAGGCACTACAGACAATTCAAAGTATTTGTCCCGATTTAGTAGTGTTGGATATCGTCATGCCCCGGATGAATGGTTATGAAGTTTGCCGACGGCTCAAATCCGATCCCAAAACTCAAAATGTGCCCGTAGTAATGTGTTCTTCCAAAGGGGAAGAATTTGACCGCTACTGGGGAATGAAGCAAGGCGCGGACGCTTATATTGCCAAACCTTTTCAACCAACTGAGCTAGTCGGAACCGTCAAACAACTGCTGCGAGGATAAGGATGAAAACAATATGGATAGTAAACCGGACTTTTTAGGAGGTAGCGGACAAGATCAGCTCCGTCCTGAATTAGCTGTAGAAAGTCCTGAAGGAGAGTTAAACTTAAGGTTTTTCATTCCCTCGCATCAGGAGTTTGCACTACCGGCAACTGGTATCCGGGAGGTAATTGAATTAAGTCCCGATAGAATTACTCCCATTCCTAATGTTTCACCATTACTTTTGGGTACCCTAAATCTAAGAGGGCGAGTAATTTGGGTAGCCGATTTAGGTCAGTTTTTGGGGGAAACAACTCCATTAAATACCGATAGAGCAGAAATCTCAGTGATTGCAATTGAAGAACAAGACACAATAGTCGGCTTGGCAGTTGAAGAAATCGGGGGTATGGATTGGCTTGATGTACAGCATCTTGTAGCACCTACCTCTGTACCGGATACTATGGCTCCTTTTTTAAAGGGAGAGTGGTTGATAGATGCCGAACTAAATCAGTGTCTGCGGCTGCTCGACCAAATGGCAATTTTACGGAGTGCCCGGTGGGCTGGATAACCGAAGGGAGGCTATAAATGGCACAAAGTATAGATTACGAGCAGTTATATCAGCAGGCTTATAAAGCCTACGTACAAAAAGATTATCAACAAGCTGCTACCCTAATCGATCGGGTAGTACAGCATTTGACTGAAGACCCAAATGCCCGTTTGTTAAAGGGTCATGTATATTATGTTTTAGAAGAATATGATGTAGCTAAAGAAGAATATCAAGCAGTATTAAATTTAACAGATGACCAAGAAATTCTTGGTTTTGCTCGTAATGGTCTGGAAAATATCAATAGTTATCAAATCCAGTCTGCTGAAAGTTATGAAATTGACAATGAGAACAGCGATATAAATTTATCGGATTCTTCGTCGGCAGAAAATAAACCTGTTGAAAATTTGTTTGATTACGATGCTAGTAGTAATTCTGATAGTAATAACTTTACTTTTACGAATGACAATGACTCGGAAGATGAACAAGTTACAGGTTTATTAAATGAAGCGCCTTTCAAGAGTCCATTTGATATAGATGCTGATAGTGAGGCATTTGATTATATACCTAATTTTGAAGAAGAAACTGGAGATAATCCTTTTACCAAAAGCGAAGGTGTAGAAGCAGATCTTGCTCAAAACGATGAAGAAACGTCAAAATCAGAAATTGAATTACCTTCTTTCTGGCAACAAGATATCTCAGAAGTTACTTCAGAAAAGTCAAAAGAAGCGTCAAATTCACCTTTGGATGAAGAATATCCTTCTTTCTCAAATTTAGAGGTTGATAATAATTCTAATCAAAATCCATTTGCACAAACTGAATTACCACCCAGTAGCACTTTAGAAGACGAAGATTTATTTTTTGAAGATCATCTTGGAGAAGAAAGTGAAAGCTTTAGCCTGCCGAGCAATTTTTTTGAAGATGAATATACGGTAGATGATACCCAAGTCAAAATTTCTGACTCTGAAGTAACGGATTTAAAAGATAGTGCTTCAAATAACTTTTCTCAAAATTCTTCACCTCAAGAAGACTTTTCTCAACTAGAATCCCAACAATCTGCCGTATCTAAACCAGATTTAGAGACTGATGACAGTTTTGATTTAGAAGCATTTGAAGAAGTTTTTGGTTCTGATGATTTTGCTACTAATAATGAAGATACTAAAAGTATTGCGAAAGCCAGCAGCAGCAACAGTAGTAGTAACAGTAGTAATATAGAATATTTAGATGATTTTGATGAATTTGATGATTTAGGTAATATTTCGGGGTTTGATTTATCCACAGGAAACCCGACATTTTCCGATGTAATTCCCCAATCTGGTTCGCTGCAAACGAATGGTGCTTTAAGTGGCAATCATTTAGGAAGTTCACCTCAAGGTGAAATTAGTAGCAGTATTTCTAATGATGAGTTTGGAGACAGCATAGAAAGTGATGATGTTAATACTGGGGAAAGGGATGCAGAATTATTTAGTATCACCGGTTCCCAAGAAGCAGTTCCAGTTTTTACTCAAAACGATCGCAATAAGGTAGAACCCCAAGTAAATGTCGATCAAGGAGTTTTCGCAGCTTTAGAAAATGCTCCCTTGAAAACAAAACAATGGTTAACTGCTGGAATGGTAGGTGTTGTTTCATCTATAGCAGTAGCCGGAGTTAGCTTTGGAGCAACAAGTTTATCTCCACCGGAACAACGGGAATCTATACGCAACACTGGTTGGGCAATGGCATTAGCGGCAGGAATCGCCGGTTTTACTACTACCGGAGTGATGGGACATTTAACTTCCAAACAAGTTCGCCGCACTACGAAAGATTTGCAAACCCAGTTCGATTCCGTGCGTCAAGGCAACCTGAGCGCTCAAGCCACTGTTTATTCTGAAGATGAATTCGGACAATTAGCTGCTGGCTTTAATGAAATGGCACGAGTAATTTTTACAACAACCCATGAAGCAACGCGCAAGGCTCAAGAGCAAGAAGAAGCTAAAGAAAATTTGCAGCGTCAGGTAATTCGTTTACTAGACGATGTGGAAGGAGCCGCCCGAGGAGATTTAACGGTACAGGCAGAAGTGACAGCCGACGTGCTCGGAGCAGTTGCCGATGCTTTTAACCTGACTATTCAAAATTTACGGGATATTGTCCAACAGGTAAAGGTGGCGGCAAGAGAAGTTACTAAAGGGGCAACTAATTCCGAAACTTTTGCTAGAGCTTTATCTAGCGATGCTTTACGACAAGCGGAAGAATTGGCGGTAACCCTCAATTCCGTACAGGTAATGACTGATTCTATTCAAAGGGTAGCTGAAGCAGCAACAGAAGCTGAAGCAGTAGCTCGCGATGCTAGTGAAATTGCTCTTAAAGGTGGGGATGCGGTAGAAAATACTGTTGCAGGTATTTTGGAAATTCGAGAAACTGTTGCCGAAACTACTCGTAAAGTAAAACGATTGGCGGAATCTTCCCAGGAAATTTCTAAAATTGTCGCTTTGATTTCTCAGATTGCTTCAAGAACTAATTTGTTAGCTCTCAATGCCAGTATTGAAGCTGCTCGTGCCGGGGAATCTGGGCGGGGGTTTGCCATTGTCGCCGATGAGGTACGCCAGCTTGCTGATAAGTCAGCTAAGTCGTTGAAGGAAATTGAGCAAATTGTGATGCAAATTCAGAGCGAAACTGGCTCTGTAATGACTGCAATGGAAGAAGGTACGCAACAGGTTATTAAAGGTACTAAATTGGCTGAAGAAGCTAAACGCTCTTTGGAAAACATCATTCAAGTAGCCAATCGTATCGAGATATTAGTATCTTCTATTACTACAGATACTGTTGAACAAACGGACACATCCCGCGCTGTGGCTCAAGTAATGCAATCAGTGGAATTAACTGCACAAGAAACTTCTCAAGAAGCACAAAGAGTTTCCGGAGCCTTGCAGCATTTGGTTGGTGTATCTCGCGATTTGATTTCCTCCGTGGAACGTTTCCGAGTGGAAACTGCTGAATCTAGATAAAAGTTAGGAGTGAGTAGTGATGAGTGAGAAATAAAAATTACAGTTCATAACTCATAACTCATAACTCATAACTCATAACTCATAACTCGTAACTCATAAAGATGGAAGACTATGCTACCGGAACAACAACAGCGCATTTTAGGATACTTTATTGAGGAAGCAACAGACCACCTCAATACTATCGAGCAGGGGTTGTTAAATCTCCAGAGTACTCTTAACGATCCAGATTTAATTAACGAAGTTTTCCGGGCTGCCCACTCTATTAAGGGAGGAGCAGCGATGCTTGGTTTGAATAGCATTCAGCGTACTTCTCACCGTCTTGAAGACTGCTTCAAAGTTCTTAAAGATAATCCGGTTAAAATTGACCAGAAGTTGGAATCTTTGTTTCTTGGGGTTTCCGATACTCTCAAAGCACTATTAGAACATTTAAGCGGACCTTTTGGTTTAACGGAAGAAGCGGCAAATACTTTAATGGCTGAAGCTGAACCAGTGTTTGGTTGGCTCATCGAACATTTAGATCAGCTTGTCAAAGAATCTACAGGAAATAAGGCTCCTCAGGTTACCGGCGATAATGGGTTGGAGACAAAAGAAAATACAGCTGTATCTGGAAATAATAATAATCGCGAACTGCAAACAGAAGTGATGAATAATTTGCGGCAGATGTTGCAATTATTTAAACAGCCAGAGACACCTGAAAATCGTAGCAGTATAGAGGAATGTACCGCTTATTTAGCCGAATTGGGCGATAAATGGAATTTATCTTCTTGGAGTCATTTGTGTCGAGGGGCTACAAGTGCGATCGCAAACAAAGAAAATTCCTATTTGACTTTAGCCAAAATTGTGATTACTGAGATTAAACAAGCGCTAGAGTTAGTTTTAAGTAATAGAGAAAATGAAGTTGTCATTAGCGAGCAATTAGAAGCTCTATTACCGATCGCAGAAATTGAATTATTGGAGATAAATAGTTTAGAGGATGAGCCTGATAGGGAATTACTGTTAAAGTTAGAAATAGATAATTATCAAGATATTGCGGCCGTAGAGGCTTTACATTTAACGGATAATAAGAATGAAGTTCCCGAAGATGTTCAAGTAGCAGCAGACAGCGTTGAAGTAGAAAATAATATTACAAATTTATTTGAATTCTCCGAGCAAATTGACGATCAATTTGATGGAGATACACCGATAGTAATTAACGAGTTAGATATTCACGGACCGGAAGTAGGCATAGCCGAGTTAAATACTCTTGCCGATCTATTTGAAGGTGAGTCTCCGGAACTTGATGAAACTTGGCAACAAGAAGAAATTATTGAGTTAAAAGTTGATACAGCAGAAAAAGACAATATAGAAGCCAATATTGAAAACTCTAAGGAAACTGATAGCGAATTAAAAGACTTTCTATCTTTTGAAGAGGAAAGTCATAAAGATGACCAAACAACTGTAAAAGAAGAAATGACAATAGTGCAGTTGTTTGGCGAAGATTTTTCAGAAGAAGATTTAGAAAATTTAAAAGATACTGCAAGTACAGATTTTAATGGTAACGATCTATTTGCTGACGATAATTTGCAGCAAGTTAGTAATGTTGAATTTGTTAACGATTTACTCGAACTTAGTTTCGAGGGAGACGATGGAAATACCAGTGAAGATGAATTAAATTCACTTTTAAGTGAAAATAGGACCGAACTAGAGCAATCAGAAAATCATACAGTTAATTTTGACGATTTGTTTGCAGAAACTGCTGATGACGATCCAGTCACGGAAATTGCAGCACAAAATATAAAAATTGACTTACCGAGTTTTGAAGAGGTTGGTTTAGATACTTTATTTGGTGAAGTTGAACAACCTGAATTAGATGAAGATCGCGGCGATTTATTTGAGAATTCTGAGGAGGTATTATTAGATAATTCAGGTAATTTCTGGGAAAAAACCCAAATTATACCTCATGAAGATGTGGCAAAAGCTTTAGAAGAGACTTTACTCGAAGCTACTAATTCTA
>JBCBQE010000114.1:0-11625 GCA_039820385.1 Cyanobacteria bacterium J06635_10 | reverse complement strand
ATTCGATATACTGTGTTAAATACTGCTGTAGAACAGCAAACTGAGATTGGTTAAGGCTGTAGTAAATCCAACGCCCTTCTTGACGAGCGCAAACTAAGTTAGCTTCTTTAAGGTTTTTAAGATGAAAAGACAGCTTAGATTGGTTAACATTTAAGGCATCGCACAAATCGCAAACACAGATTTCACGATTTCGCAGTAGTTGCAATACTTTTATCCGCAGGGGTTCGGATAAAGCATGAAAGCCGGAGATAATAATATCTGGAACTGTAGTATGAGTAGATTGCATCAATTTATTATGTTGAATCTAAAATCAACTATATCTATTTTGAACTAGAAATGGCAGTTTCGGAGTGATAAGTAATACCTGCTTCCTTAAATCTATCCAAAGCTTCGCCAAGGCGTTGAGTATCAGCAATTAAACTAATACGGATATAATTTTCACCTCCAGTACCAAAGGCGTTACCGGGAGTGACTACTACACCTGTTTGCTGTAGTAAGTGTAAAGCAAAATCAGTAGAACTCATGCCAGCAGGAGAAGGAACCCACAAATACATTGTTGCTTTAGTTGGGGAAAGATTCCAACCTAAATCCGTTAAACCTTTGATCAGGAAATCGCGACGAGTGGAGTAGCGCTCTTGAGTGGAAAGTAAATAACTATCAGGTAATTCTAAAGCAGTTTGGGCTGCTGCTTGTAATGCGGAAAAAATACCGTAATCCAAATTTGTTTTTAACGTTCGTAAACCTTGGATTATATGGCGGTTCCCGACAACAAAACCTACGCGCCAACCAGCCATATTGTAAGTTTTGGACATGGTGTGGAATTCCACGCCAATATCTTTGGCACCGGGAATTTCTAGCAAACTTGTGGGTTGATAGCCATCAAATGCTAATTCGGCGTAACACAAATCGTGTACTAGCAGAATTTCATGCAAGCGGGCAAAAGCAACTATTTCTTCAAAAAATTCGCGGGGTGCGGTAGCGGCAGTAGGGTTATTAGGATAATTGAAATAAAGTATTTTTGCTCGTTTGGCTACGGTATCGGGTATTGCCGTTAAATCGATTAACCAGTCATTTTCTGGTTTCAAAATTAAACTGTGGATTTCACCGCCAGCAATTACGGGGCCTCGAAAATGAACGGGATAGGATGGAGAAGGAACTAAAACCAGATCCCCGGGATTAACGTAAGCTAATGCTAAATGTCCCAATCCTTCTTTAGAACCTAACAGCGGTAGAGCTTCGCTATCGGAGTCTAAATTAACTCCATAACGACGATGATACCAAGTAGTAATAGCATTGCGGAAATTAGCCGTTCCTTCAAAAGGAGGATAACCGTGATTATCGGGATTTTTTAAAGCTTTTATTGCTGCATTAATTACAGCTTCCGGAGTTGCACCATCAGGGTTTCCCATACCCAGATCGATCAAATCCAAACCTTGTTCCCGCGCTTTTGTCTTCAATTCATCCAACCGAGCAAATGGATAAGCGGGTAGCTTTTGTATTCGTTGGGCTGGGATTATCCAGTCTAAATTCATCTTCAAATTTTGCGATTGAATTGTTAGATTACCAAGAAATCAGTACAGCAATCAATGGACTTCTTGCATAAATCACATGATTTTTCAAGAGTTTTAGAACTATGCCGCCAAGTCTAAGTGTTTAGCTAGTGTTATTCTATGAATCATAAGGAACCCCCGGTATGCGGGAAACGAGCGCGTCTTCAGACCTGGGAGGAAAGCGACACGGGCCTGCTTTATTTGCCGTGCCATTTGGGAACTTGTACTTATTCATAGTGTCAAGTGTTATAATTGGATGAGTATTTACAATCGGCAAATGCAAACTATATCTGTAAAATGTAAGCTTCAAGTCCCTGTAGAGTTGCGTCAAGAGATTGATGTGACCTTGCAAGGGTTTGCGGATGCTTGTAACCAGATATATGAAGTTGCAAAACGTGAGAATTGTTGGAATACTACCAAACTTCACCATAAGGTTTATAAGCCAGTAAGAGAAGGGACAGGCTTGAAAGCTAACCATGTTTGTCAAGCTATTCGTCGCGCGATCGGTAACGCCAAAGCAGTAAAGCAGGTTCACAAGTTCCGACCAACTTCTTTGAATTTGGATGTTAGGACTTTTCAATATATTGAAGACCTGCAAACTGTTGGTATTACTTTGATGTGTGGTCGCAAAAAGTTTAAATTGTCCATTGGTAACTACCAAAAAGCATTGCTTAAGGGTCAGTCCCCAACAGCAGCAACTTTGAATAAAACCAAGCGCGGCGACTACTACATTAATATATGTGTTGACCTCCCAACCAACCCAACAGGTAAAACGCCAAAGGTAATTGGTGTCGATTTGGGAAGGCGCGATATTGCGACAACCTCCACCGGTAAATCTTGGAATGGTGAAAAAATTCAAGCTACCCGTGACCGTTACAGCAAGGTCAGAGCAAACATTCAATCTAAACGCACTCGCAGTTGTAGACGACTGATGAGAAGGCTCTCTGGGAGAGAACAACGCTTTCAAAAGTGGCTTAATCACCCTTGCGGGTATGCGCGGAGCGCACACTTCGTGAACGCCAGTCGCTTCAAGTCGGGGAACCCGCCCAACGCGCTGGCTCACAATATTTCTAAACAGCTTGTTCAAGATGCAAAAAACAGTAACGCTGCATTGGCTTTTGAAGACTTGACCAATATTCGTCAATCTCTCAATCAGAAGCGACGTAGTAGAACAGAGCGGCGCAGGACTAATAATTGGGCATTTTATCAACTCCGTATGTTTGTTGATTACAAAGCTCGGATTGCTGGCATTCCAGTTGTTTTTGTTCCACCCGCTTACACTTCTCAAACCTGTAAGCGCAAAGCGCACGCTGCGCGAACGCGTTGTCACCATGTCCACCCAATAAAAGGGAGATCGTACCGCAATGGGAAAAAGTATAAGTGTGGTAATTGTGGTTTTGAACATGATGCTGATATTAATGAGCCACTGCGTTGGGCGGCTTTGCCGACTTGAAGCAAGTGGCGTGCTGCGCTTAATATTGCAGCTTTGGGGTTGTCCGTAACGCAGCTCGAAAGCCTGAAGATGACTTGTCAGTTGGTAGGACAGCGAAGGGCGGTTTCCAATTGCTTTTTCTGAATTAGGCTAAAGCTCAGTGTCTTTAGACCTGAGTATGCTTACTTGCGTTTATGGAACCAGATAACTTATCACTTTGGTTAATCCCAGAATTTAAACCTGATGAATAACTACTTGTTTCTAATGGTGCTGTTGTAGACACCATTGCTGCCATCAATTGTTCGAGAGCAACTTTAAACGGTAGTCTGTGAATATCAGATTTAGGCAGTAAAGCAAATTCTGCTGCCATAGTCAATTGCTTAAGTGTCAAATCACCCAAACCCAAATCATCCAGCTTTTGAGGTAATCCGATTTCTGCATAAAATTTCAACAATTGTTGTCTAGCAGCAGCGGCTAATTGGTTTCCCTGTAACATTTCTTCCAAACGCAGCTGCACCAAGATACCGTAAGCAACTTTTTCGCCATGAATGCTACCGCGCCCACAAACATGAGTTAAACCATTATGTACTGCATGGGCAGCAACAGTACGACATTGAGCGCCGCCAATTCCGCCAATAACGCCAGCAAGTAAAACAGTCGCGTCTACAACTTCTCGCCAAACTTCACTTCCGGGAGATTGTAAAGCCGCAACCGATTTTTGTAATAAAATATCGCGCAAAACTCGCGCTTGTTGAACTGCTGCAATAATTAAAGTTTGTTCTGAATCCCCGCTACTCACCGAAGCTTCATACCACTTGGCGATCGCATCGCCAATTCCTGCGACTAAAGTATTTTGTGGTGCACTTTGAATCAAATCATAGTCTAATATGAGTAAATCGGGACAGTTATCCAACGCCACGTCATATAAAAACGCTCCTTCATTAGAATACACGTTGGAAAGTGCAGTCCAAGCCGCACAAGTCGCCCCTGAAGTTGGAATTGTCACTATTGGTATCTGCAATTGATGGGCTACTAGTTTCGCTGTATCTAGAGCTTTACCACCACCAGCACCGATAATTACATCAGCTTTATGGGTTTGCGCTTTACTTCGTAAAACTGACAAACTATTTTCACTGCAATCAGGAGTATAAGAAGCTGTCTCGAAATTCAACTCCCGAGATTTCAGTAACTGGATATAACCTTGGACAACATTTAAACTGCGATCGCCACCGATAATTAAGGGACGATTACCCAAATCACAGATAGTATCTACTGCAGCGTCGAGAATTTGAAAGCCGCGAATTACTTTTGCAGGAGCAACCGCAAGAGTTAATAATGAACTAGATGTTTGAGTAGACACAGTTTTTTTTGATTGATTTAACATGGAACTAATTAATTAAAGTAGCATTCATATATACTAAAGTTGAAAATTTTCTTCTTTAAATCAGTTTTATACTTTTTGATTACCGATAAACATTTCTCCCCTTCTTCCCCCTCTCACTTAACCCCGTTAATCCTAGAGCCGGTGCTCTGGAGTAGTTCTCAACTCATAATCGATTACCATTAATACCTTACTATTTGTTTCGATGACGGCAAATAAATAACTGAGTTCAAATCTTATATAAAATGATAATTGTAGCCTAAAATACAAAATTCACAAAAATTTAATTAAAAGTCTAAATAATTACATTCAAGACAAAAAAATATTTCCATCGGTATCTGGTATTCACGATCGATTAGTTGTATAAGAAAATAACAAACATTAATCCAGTAACATAGGGACAAAAAATAAATAATTAATATTTGCTAACATTCTGTGGTAAGTGTTTATACTTACCACAAAATAGTAAAACGGCCTAATTCCACCAATAAAGGTATAAAGGCTAAAAAACCTCTTGAATTACTATAGGAATCACATGGAACCATTAAAGAATAAATTTCTACGCCTAGGCAAAAATCGTAAGGTAAAGACTTTCGAGCCAATAGCCCTTTCCATAAAAGAGCCGCCTGTAAACGAAAAGCCTCGACAGCAAGTGAATGAAATCGAATCCCTTGTGATGCCAGAATTAAAAAAAGGCAGCAAAGGCGAAATGGTTAAAAAAGCACAGCGTATCTTGAAATCAACTTCGGATTATATCGGATACGTAGACGGTGATTTCGGTTCTTTTATGGAAGCGGCACTGCAAAGTTTTCAACGTCGTAATAAATTACCCGTAACTGGAATCATCGATGATTATACTTGGGATGCTCTAAAGAAAATACGTCAGTGAAACAATTAGATAGGACATTTAATCTTCAAACCGTCGTCAAAAACTATATACTACACGCGATGCTGCGGTAATTCACCTTACCTACTGCCTTAGTTGTACTAGAGTTGTACTAAAAAACATGACTTACTTAGAAACGTAGCACTGCTAGATCCCTATGAAAAAAGCAATATTTCATATATAGCTATTCCCAATTGCCTCCTCATAGACGTAGTACTTTACCACATAATGGCAAATGCTACGTCTGAGGCAAATTTGAACTTCTTAACTTTCAGATGTTGGTAGTTGAGCAAAATTATCTTCGTAAATATCAATTTGCATTACATTATCTTCCCGATTAGAAAGGGAACGCTTAATTTGACCTAAATACAGCGGAATGGAAAGTCCCGGTTCCTGGTGTAATATGGTACGAGCACGAATAATTAATTGATTATTCTCTCGGGAACCTAACCTACCGTAGGAAAATAAATCGCTAGCAGCTTGGCGCAAGGTTGCATCTAATTCCGAACGGGTTATTTGGGGTGGTGTTGCAATTACAGCTTGTGAAGATCCATTATCAAATACTAATGTGTAGCGAATAGAACCGGGAATTACCGTACGCGTTATAGGTGTGAGGGAGAGAGGAAATAAACCTCCTGTTAATACCAACATAAATCCCGTCACACCCGCCAATCGAAAACGGATACCCCACTTCAAGATAAAACCCACGATTGTAATAAAAGCAAATATTAACGTGGCAATACCTGACCATTGAGTGTACCGCGCAAAATCATCTGTTGAGAACATAATGGTTGACTGCCTAATCGTTCATTTTTTTTAATCAACAAATTTATTTTACCGGGCCGTCTTACCACCTTACGGACTTGGTACTATTAAATTTGTTGATGAACGTTGAAAAAATCAACTTCTCGATTTCGATTTAATCAAAAGTTATACAATCAAATTTCCAGTTTTTCACTAGTAAGGCATACACTCTATAGATAAATTTTGATCCTCACTTACAGTGGAAAGCAACACTGTATAGTCTTTTGGACAAATGTCCATAGAATTAGTTTTTCTTATTGTGATATCTTCGGAAAGTTTACAGCCTTGAAACTGTGAATTTTCTGCGAACATGATATATTTTTTAGCTTTGCAAGGAAACCTTAATATACCGATTTGGGAATTGCTTACGGTAACTCTAGTATCTCTTGCTAATATACAAGATGCTAGAGAACCATTGGAATAGCGACTAATAGTACGAGGTTCGCATGAAACTGCTGAAATTGCAGGTTGAACAAAAATGAAATTTATCGCGGAAATACCGAAAAAATAAGCAACTGTAGCTAGCTTACTATTAAACAGTTTCATTTGTTAAAATCCTTTTTTATGAGTAAAAATATTTTCAATATCATCAAAGTAAATAAAAATAGTTAAAAAAAAACACCCCTTCCGGGGTGTTAACATCTTCCCAACAATCAGCAACAGTGACAAATGTGGGACAAACCACATTCACAGTCACAGGCGTGTATTGTTATATTATTAACTTTTAAAGCTATAGACATCAGAATATGCACTTAGAAGTAGAAATTCAAATCAGTTCTGTTTAACTTAAAAAATAATGATTTAAGCAGAAAATAAGCAGTTAAAAGACTTTGTTGCTTTTTTACTCGCGGTTTGTAATTGTATCTCACCTCATAAGTAGCAGCCAATATTAAAGGCAACAAAGTATTTAGATGAAGATTGACATAGTTGCATCCACTGCATTGAATCGGATTAATTCGATAAATCAGAAAGCTACAATCAAAAAAAAATGTAATTAATTTGACTCAAATAAAACTATGGGAAACAGTTTAAAATCTGTATCTGGTTTATTTGGTTTATGTATTGGTGATGCATTAGGTGTACCGGTAGAATTCACAAGCCGTGCCGAAAGAGCTTGACTTAGCTGCCGATTATATAGACAAGCCTGTATAACATTAGTCGAGTAAGACAATGCTATTCCTACAAAAATAGTTATTAAAAGTAACCACTAAATAATATTAGTATGAAATAAAAATCACAATTAAAACTTACTTGAAAAGTGGAATTCAATATAGCTGCCCTTCTGAATGAGGTGCTGCTCAAAAAAAAATATACCCCATCCTACGGACTGACCAGAATATTAACATTTATTAATCAAAAAAATCCGCTCCGAAACCGTGATGAAGAGCCTTCCCTTCCTTGATAATGGAGCTATCAAAATCAGGAATTCAGAAATGGATTTATATCCAGTTTATTTTTGGTCGCGCGTTAAGTTAAAATATGATGATGTAGCCTGCAGTTGTTAAAAGTATCTTGTTGATGTCAGAATATATATTGCTTGGGATTAAAACAAAATTAAATTTAAATGTTACTCAAAAAGTTTTAATGTCTAAGCACGCGGGCATCAAAAGATTTACATTTAATTGGGGACTTGCTGCTTGGATAGAATTATACAAAGCAGGATGCAAGTTTAATTATCGAACTCTAAGGGCTTTCTTCAACAAGCATCTAAAAGCCGAGTATTCTTGGATAAAAGAAAAAGGAATATGTCAAAAAGTTACCCTTCGGGTTCGCCACTTCGACGGGACAGAAACTGACACCGCCGAGTGGTCTCACCGAGTTTGCTTTCGAGGATTTGAAAGATGCTTTTAGTAGGTTCTTCAAAAAGCAAGCTGGTTATCCTAAATTTAAGAAAAAAGGTAAAAACGACTCTTTCACTATCAATAACTGTGGTAAACCTATGCCGTTTGGTGGAAAGTCAATTAAATTACCTGTTATTGGCTGGGTTAAATTGCATGAAGGCTTGCCACATGGAACAACATCAAAAGTAACAATTTCTCGAATAGCAGACGACTGGTATATTTCTTTTACTTATTATCAAAAGAAACCGGAAAATATCTCTTCAAGGATTGACGCTGTCGGTGTTGACTTGGGAATTAAAACCCTAGCAACTTTATCGACTGGGGTCCGAATTGAAAATGCAAAATATCTCAGAAGTTGCTTAAAACAATTAGCTCGTTTACAAAAACAATTAGCTCGTAAAGAATACGGAAGTAGTAATAGAAAGAAATTAAAAATAAAGCTACAAAGAATGCACCGAAGAATAGCTTTTCTCAGAAAAGACCTACTCCACCGTGGGACTCATTACATATGCAAAAACCACGCGACAATTGTAATAGAGGATTTGAACGTCTCTGGAATGCTATCAAACGGTAATCTAGCTTTATCAATTTCTGATTGTGGCTTCTATGAATTCAAACGACAGTTGGAGTACAAAGCTAAGAAGTTCAATTGTCAGTTAATAATAGCAGACAGGTGGTATGCATCATCTAAAATATGTTCAACTTGTGGACATAAGCATGAAACTTTAACATTAAAAGACCGTGTTTATGAATGCTCAAATTGCAGATTAAAAATCGACCGTGATTTGAATGCCGCATTGAATTTAGTTAAACTTGCATACTCTGTTTAATATTTAAAAGAATCGAGGATGGCTTGTTCTTGAATGCCTGTGAAGGGATAACTGCTCCCATGCTCCCGTTGAAACAGGAAACAGAAGTTGTAAGAGTCAGGTGTCCGACTTGTCCAAACTTTGTAGAGCAGTTTTGTACAAACTTGCTTGTTTGAATAGCTTTAAAGTGAGTGTTTAACTGGTTATTATTTAAAATAGCTTTGGTTATCTTAAATTCAGCCAACTTAACCACGAAGCACGCGATAAACAAAAGCTTCAATAATTGCTGTCTCAGAAACCAACGGAATATTTTGAAATGGCTTAGAATGTTCTACCAGTTGGCACCATCCTTCTTTTTCTAAAGTATTTATTCTCCCTCGAATGGTATCAATATAAGAAGCAACATCAACTCGAATTGCGACAATAATAAAACCTTGCGGTTTGACAATACGCATGAATTCATCAAATGATTCGGGGGGTGCGTGATTAGCGGAAAAAGTACCAGCACTCACAACCGCATCAAACCCATTATCGGTAAAATCTAAAGGTTGCCCCAATACCATTTTTCTCAAATCTTGATAGACTTGCTTTTTCCGTGCCCTTTCTAACATACCTAGGGATAAATCAATACCCACTAGATTGGTATATCCAAGAATAGAAAGAAGTTCTCCTACCATTCCCGTACCAACGCCAGCATCTAATATTTTTGCATCAGTGGATTGGATAAATCTTCCCACCAATCCATTGATTACAGCAGGAGGGTTATAGCCAAAGCTTAAAACACTTCGATCGTACTCTTGTGACCAATTATCGTAGATATTGGATAAGTCTTGGTTATTCTGAGCAGAGCTTACTTTTTCCAGCCAATGTGATTTATCAGTTTGCATCACCAATTCTCCTCAAATTTTAGATAGCTAAAATGTATTCCTTCAAAATAGTTCTTAAGCGGGTTGCGATATCATCAATATCTTGCTTTGTGGATACCAACGGAGGTACAACAGGAATGACATTATTTTCTGCAGGTCGTCTGAATAATAAACCATGTTTTCTGGCGAAAGGAGCAAGATTAGATGCATCATGGCTATCAACGAGCTTCACTCCATACATATAACCACACCCTTTCACCTGCTCAACAATCTCAAACTCATCATTTAGAGCCTGCATTTGTTGATAGAAATAATCGGCATTATTCTTTACATGATTGAGAATTCCTTCGCCGTGCAAAATATCGAGAGTTTTACTGGCTGCTGCACAAGAGATTGGATGTCCTCCGTGGGTAAAGCCATGATTTAAGGTCACATCTTTAGTCATAAATGGATCGGCAATTTTTGCTGTCACTAAGACCCCTCCTAGGGGGGCATAGCCTGATGTCATGGCTTTAGAAACTGTAATTAAATCTGGAACAATACCCATTCCCTGATAGGCAAATAATTCACCTGTGCGCCCATATCCGGTGACAATCTCATCCAAAATTAGCAGAATATTGTGGGTAACGCAGAAATTCTTGAGTTTCTGAATCAGCTGAGGTGGGATAGGAATAATTCCTCCTGCCGCAATGACTGGTTCAATTACAATAGCGGCAACGTTTTCCACATTCTGAGCTAAGATAGCCTGCTCGATTTTTTCTGAATACTCTATCCAATTGTCTTGATTAATCTCATAAGATATGGGAATCTCAAAGCTATCGGCAGGAATCGGACCTACATTTTTCCGAATTGAAGGAATACCCATGATGCTCAAAGCACCCAGAGAGACTCCATGATAGGAGTTGCTGAAATGGCCCACTTGAGTTTTCTGAGGATTACCACTCAAGCAATGATAAGCACGGCTAATTTTGAGGGCTGTCTCAATCGCTTCTCCTCCCCCGGAAGTATAGAAAATCTTGGAAAAATCGCCATTGACATAGTTCAAGAGCTTATCAGCATAGTCTACAGCAGTTTGATGGGCGCGACTAAATAAAGGTAAACAGGCAATTTCTCTGGCTTGGTTCATCATTGCCTCAATGATATCTTCTCGCCCGTAACCCAGACTTAAACTCCACAAGCAAGCATTGACATCCAAATAGCTATTTCCCTGCTTATCGTACAGATAAATGGTTTTTCCTTTCGTGAGAATTAGCGGGTCTTCTAAAAACTCGCCCATGTTCGTAAAGGGATGCCAAACTGGATAAGACACACTTGCTCTCCTAGAAATACTTCTACTTTTCTTGCTTATTTGTTTAGAATTTTAGTTGAATCTGGCACAACTCTATATTGGTACATTTGTTCGTAAAAGGGTAAACTGTACTCATAAAGTTCTCGAATTCTGCCATTGTTAATCATATTCTCTTCGTAATAGTTGACAGTTCTGCGGTAAATTTTACTGCTGGATGCCACATCAGCGTGCCAGTTTTTCCAGATATCCCATTTTTTATCATAGGACGGTCTCCACTGCAAAGCTTCTGGAATAAATTCGATGTTAATCCTCTTGCAATAGGAAGCAAAGATTTCCTTTGGGTGACTTTGCAAATCATCAGCATCAATAACCACTGGAATTTGACCTGACAATGCCGCTATTTTCTGAAAGAGATGATATTGTTGCTGATAACCGATTTCATCTTCGATGATGTTTGGATCTAAAAAATAATAGGAAGGGATTGACTTAGCTGGATTACGAATAATAAAAGTATTAACCAATTTTTTTAAAAATAACTCATCTTTTACAATATATTTATAACAATGATAAGCCATATCTTTCAGAAAAATAGGCTTTATCCCTGCACTGTTTAGTATGTTTTTCTTAATATCGTCAAATTTTTTAGGATGTTCTAAATCAATAATCATCCCTGTAGCAGGTGCTTTTTGTTCTAAGACGTAATAGACATAAGCAAAAGGTTCATGAAAAATTTCAAAGTCCCCCCTATTTATCATTATGCGTTCAAAC
>JBCBQE010000113.1:0-11634 GCA_039820385.1 Cyanobacteria bacterium J06635_10 | reverse complement strand
GTTGGTAAACCCAAGTGTTTATTAGAATTTTTTCGTCAAGAGGATATTAAACAAGCTTTTCGTAAGGCTTTTGCTCACAATAATCCTTCGATTCTGCTAGGTGAAGTGGAAGCTTTTCTTGATGCTTATGCTTTGGGAGATGAAATCAAAGCGCTACAGTTGGATGTAATGCGGGAGGTAGCGGCATTCGCGACGATTTTTATTGAAGTTACCAAGCGTAGTCGCACTTCTGCGGAAGTTTTAAATTCTAATCAATTAATTTCTCTACATCAAAGTATTGTTTTAATTTTAGAACAATTAGATAGATTACCGACGCTGGAAGGAATTCGCACGGAAATGGCGCGGTTGTCTGCGGGAGAAGAGAACAAGGGGGGGAATTTTCTACCTAAATCTTCTACTTCAATTGCATTAGCTCAAGAAATGCGGGGTTGGTTTGAAACTTTGGGTTATCGGTTTGAGAAATATGAAGTTTGGCAGGATGATTATTTTGAGTGGATTATTAATATTCCGGTTAGACGTAATCGGTATGACCGCGTTTTTATCAGAGGAATGACTGGGGAAGTTGGAATCAAAGATGTGCAAGCGATAGATTCCAAGGTTGAGGAACAAAAAACTGATGAAGGTTGGTTGGTAACTGATAGAAGGATTAGTAAAGCTGCACGAGATGAAGTTGAGAAGGTTGAAAATCAACATCTCGATTGTTTTACTTTTGATGAATTAGTCGCTAGCGATGCGGATTTTAGCGGTTATCTCGATTGGTTGGAAGCAGAGGTAAAACGGCGAGGTATCGATAAAAATTATGTTCCTTTGGCTTGTACTAAGGAAGAATTAGATCCAGTTAGCAAGCGTACCATTGGAATTAGTCGTTATCAACAAGAAGATGGTTGGATTGAAGGTTATATTGACCGTTGGTTAGACGATCCAGCTAAGGAACATATTTCGATTTTAGGTGAGTTTGGTACCGGTAAGACTTGGTTTGCTTTACATTATGCTTGGATAGCGTTGCAAAGGTATCGCGATGCACAAAATAGGGGAGTTCAACTTCCTCGGTTACCTTTGGTGATTCCATTGCGAGATTATGCGAAAGCAGTGAGTGTGGAATCGCTGTTTTCAGAGTTTTTCTTTCGTCAATATGAAATTCCCATCCCCGGATATTCAGCTTTTGAACAACTCAACCGCATGGGAAAGTTATTGTTGATATTCGACGGTTTTGATGAGATGGCAGCTCGGATAAACCGTCAGGAGATGATTAATAATTTCTGGGAATTAGCAAAAGTTGTTGTTCCTGGAGCCAAGGTGATTTTAACTTGTCGCACGGAACATTTTCCCGAAGCACAGGAAGGAAGGGCTTTATTAAATGCTGAGTTAAAGGCTTCTATTGCGAATTTGACGGGAGAAACACCGCAGTTTGAAGTGTTGGAATTAGAGAAATTCGACGAAAATCAAATTCGTCAGGTGCTGTCATTACAAACAGAAGTCGCAACAGTTGAACGTATTATGAGTAATTCCCAACTGTTAGATTTAGCACGTCGTCCAGTTTTAACCGAATTAATTTTAGAAGCATTGCCAGATATTGCAGCGGGTAAACCTGTAGATATGTCGCGGGTGTATTTGTATGCAGTGCGGCGAAAAATGGAAAGGGATATCAAAGCAGAAAGAACTTTTACTTCCCTAGCGGATAAAATGTATTTCCTTTGCGAATTAGCTTGGGAAATGCTTTCTACTGACCAAATGAGTTTGAATTATCGGCTTTTCCCGGATAGAATACGGCGGTTATTTGGTTCCGCAGTTGAGGAAGAAAAAGATTTAGATCATTGGCATTATGACATGATGGGTCAAACAATGTTGATTCGTAATGCCGATGGGGATTATACTCCAGCCCATCGTTCGTTATTGGAATTTTTCGTCGCTTATAAGTTTGCTGGGGAGTTGGGAGTATTAGCAGATGACTTTGTGGAAGTTGTCAGAGGAGAGTCAGATGAAAATAAAACTATAGCGCTAGAGTTTTCGGAAACTGAATCGTCATCGCAACAGTTTTCTGAAGATGAAACTATAGCGCTAGGGTTTTCCGAAACTGAATCGTCATCGCAACAGTTTTCCGAAGATGAAACTATAGCGCTAGGGTTTTCCGAAACTGAATCGTCAGCGCAACAGTTTTCGGAAGATGAAACTATAGCGCTAGGGTTTTCTGAAACTGAATCGTCATCGCAACAGTTTTCCGAAGATGAAACTATAGCGCTAGGGTTTTCAGAAACTGAGTCGTCATCGCAACAGTTTTCGGAAGATGAAACTATAGCGCTAGGGTTTTCTGAAACTGAATCGTCATCGCAACAGTTTTCGGAAGATGAAACTATAGCGCTAGGGTTTTCTGAAACTGAATCGTCAGCGCAACAGTTTTCAGAAACTAAATCGTCATCGCAACAGTTTTCTGAAGATGAATCGTCATCGCAACAGTTTTCTGAAGATGAAACTATAGCGCTAGGGTTTTCTGAAGATGAAACTATAGCGCTACAGTTTTACACCTGGGGAGAATATTTTCAGCGTCACAGGGATACTCAGGGAGAAACTATTGCGATAAAGGAACTGAAATCTTTTAAAAGTGAGTCTTTAGAAAGATTGCGAGAAACATTTGGATCTCAAGCTTTGAGTAAAGCGGTTTTGGATTTATTGGTGGGAATGGTTGATAAAGGGAGTGGTGTTGAGAAGTTATTGAAGATTATTGAAGCAACCAAAGGGAAGAGTGAAGCTGAAGTTCGTTATGTTGGGGGAAATGCAGTCACCTTGACGGTGAAGGTTGATAATACAGCATTAGAAGATAAGGATTTATCAACTGCGGTGATTAAGGGAGCAGATTTTAGCGATGCGAGTTTGTCTAATGTTAATTTTCAAAAGACTAATTTAGTAGATTGTGAATTTACAAAACCTTTCGGCTTAGTTGTATCTTTAGTATTTAGTCCAGATGATAAATTACTTTTAACTGGTGGTGGTGATGGGGAAATTTGTTTATGGGAAGTGGAGTCTGGTAAACAAATTTCCAGTTTTAGAGCGCATAATGATTGGATTAGTTCAGTAGCTTTTAGTCCAGATGGAAAAATTATTGCTAGTAGCAGTCGTTCGAGGGTTGTAAAGTTATGGGATTCAACAACTGGAGAATGCTTAAGAATTTTACGAGGACATAAAGATTTAGCGCGGGAAATATCTTTTAATTTTAATGGTACTATTCTTGCAAGCAGTAGCGATGACCAAACAATAAAAATTTGGGATGTTAGTACAGGACAATGTATTAATACTTTGCAAGGACATACTAGTCAAATATGGAGAGTAAAAATTGCTCCTAATAATAAAATTATAGTCAGCGGTAGCTTCGATTCCTCCGTCAAAATTTGGGATATTTCCACCGGAACTTGCCTGAAAACTTTAGACGAACATACGGGTGGTATTCTTTCCATTACATTTAGCTATGATAGTCAAATTGTAGCAAGTGGAAGTCAAGATAAAATTATCAAACTCTGGGATACAAATACAGGAAAATGCATCAAAAATTTAATCGATCATAGTAATACAATACGTTCTTTAGCTTTTAGTCAAGATAATCAAACTCTCTTTAGTGGAAGCACAGATTCTACTATGAAAGTTTGGTCAGTTAATGATGGGGAATGCTTAAAAACAATAAAAGCACATAATTCTAGAGTTAGAAAAATCGCTCTAAATTCTAATGGTGAAATACTCGCAAGTTGTAGCGATGACCAAACAATAAAACTTTGGGATACCAGCACCGGAGAATGCTTACAAACATTACAAGGATGTAGTAATTGGGTTGTATCAGTCAAAGTTAGTCATGATGGTCAAACTATTATTAGTGGAAATAATAATCAAACAATAAAATATTGGGATATCAATACTGGACATTGCTTCAAAACCTTAAGAGGACATGATAGATGGGTTAGTGAAGTAACCATAAGTCCTGACGGTAAAATCGTAGCTAGTAGTGGTGGCGATCGCGTCGTTAAAATTTGGGATTACATTACCGGAAATCATCTAAAAACTCTACAAAGACATCTTCACCCAGTATCAGATGTAGTTTTTAGCTCAGATGGTTTAACTCTTGCTAGTGGTAGTCATGATAGAACTGTCAAATTATGGGAAATAAAAACCGGGAAGTGTCTACAGACTTTTCAAGGACATACTTATTGGGTGAACTCAGTTGTATTTAACCCAGATAACAAAATCATAATTAGTGGAAGTGGCGATGGCACGATAAAACTATGGGATATATCTAGCGGAAAATGTCTGAGAACCTTAGAAGAACATGATGCTGCTGTATCGTCAATTGTAATGTCTCCCGATAGAATAAGCCTAGCAAGTGGTAGCCATGATGGAACTGTAAAATTGTGGAATATCCACACTGGTGAATGTTTAAAAACTTTGCAGGAAAAAGGTAGCCATTGTGGAATAAAATCAGTCAAATTTAATTCCGACGGTTCCTTAATAGCTGCTGGTAATCTCGAACAAACAATCCAAATATGGGATGTTCGCACCAGTAAATGCATCAAAACCTTAAAAGGCCATACAAATAGAGTTGTATCTGTCGCATTCACCCCAGACGATAAATTCTTAGTTAGCGGTAGCTACGACGAAACTATTAAAATCTGGAATATCAAAACCGGGAAATGTGTCAAAACCCTGAGCAATAAACCCTACGCTAATATGAACATCACCGACGCTACAGGATTAACCCCAGAACAAAAATCTTCGCTTAAAACATTGGGTGCGGTGGAGAATTATTGAATTCATTGCAAAGTGCTTAAGTTTAACATTTAGTTTTATATGTAAGGTTTATTTTTATTCTTTTATTGCTTGCAAAACGATTACACTCGCAATATCAGCAGTTTTCTGAACTTACCGGATGCTGCTGATTTTTGTATGTTTTAAATGTATTTATAGAACCTCACCCTCAATCCCTCTCCTTAGTAAGGAGAGGGAAGCCGGAGCAGGGTGAGGTTTTATATTTAATTCGATCCACTTATACCATTTCTTTATAAAGATGCGCCCTTTTTTAGACAACGCAGGTTGGCTTTGTAGAGGTAGCTCCAGCCTTCCAGGCTGAACCGAGAAGGCGCAGCCTCATAGAGAATTGGTATTACTTATCCATATCCTCAAATTTGATCGAAGTATTTTTCTTCTTATTATGTAGTCTGCCAAAAAAATACTTTTTCTAAGCATTAAAACAATGACACAATTAAACTTGCAAAATCAGAATTATTCCTTCAATAACCAAAATCCTCTACAAAGAATTTTATTCTTCATTTATGGTTTATTCTGTTACTGTCTCTTTTTAGCTACATTTTCATACGCGATGGGATTTGCTGGCAATTTTGTAGTACCAAAATCTATGGATACGGGAGGAACAGCTTCTTTTGTCAAAGCTTTAATTACAGATGCTTTATTGTTAGGAGTATTTGCCATTCAACATAGTGGAATGGCTCGTAAAGGATTTAAGGAAGCTTGGACTAAAATAATTCCAAAACCGATAGAAAGAAGCACTTATGTCTTGTGTACAAGTCTGGCGCTAATCTTACTATTTTGGCAATGGCAACCTCTAGGAATTACATTGTGGGATTTATCAGGAACTATTGCAGAACCTATTTTATGGTGTTTATGTGGATTAGGATGGTTAATAGTTCTGCTCAGTACCTTTATGATTAACCATTTTGAACTATTTGGGCTGCAACAAGTATTTTTGAATCTTGTTGGGAAAGAGCCAGAAAAACTAAATTTTCAAATTGTAGGTCTTTATAATTATGTTCGTCATCCCATTTATTCAGGATTTATTATTGCCTTTTGGTCAACTCCTGTGATGACATTAACTCATTTATTCTTTAGTTGTGGAATTCTGGCTTATATTTTAATAGGTATTTTCCTAGAAGAAAAAGACTTGATAGCTGCTTATGGAAATCAATATCGAGAATACAAGAAAGCAGTTTCTATGTTGATTCCCAAATTATTTAAATAATATCAATATTGCCGATCGACGTGAAATTAACTCGGGGTTTCAGCCACTTATAGCGGCTGAAACTTGTCATACCAATTCTGTATGAGGTTGCGCTTAATCGCCCTCAGGCTAGAAGCCTGGGGCTAGCCAAACAAAGCCCACCTAATGGTGGGTTAAATTCGGCGCATCTTTATAAAGAAATGGTATCAGTAGGAATAATGAACAACAATAAAAAACGCTTTCATGGCGAAAACCAAGATAATACAGCAGTTTTAAAATAGAGCTAATAAATCAATCAGCGAGGTGGGAAATGACAGCACAATTACCAATCGCAACAGAAATTACTCCAATGGTGTTGAAATTTCATCCTGTTATTACCATGACGGATGACCAATTATTTGACTTCTGTGAGCTAAATAAAGATTTTCGCATCGAACGCAAAGCAAATGGAGAAATCGTAATTATGTCCCCTACAGGTTCAGAAACTGACCAACGTAATTTTGATCTAATAGTTCAATTAGGTATATGGACAAAACAAAATGGTACCGGTGTAGGGTTTGGTTCTAGTGGTGGTTTTACATTACCATCTGGTGCAGTACGTTCTCCAGATGCTGCTTGGATTAAAAAAACAGATTGGGAAGCAATTCCCCTAGAAAAACGTAAAAAGTTCGCTCCTATTTGTCCAGAATTTGTGGTGGAATTACCTTCGGAAACTGATGCTTTAAAGATGTTAAAATCTAAAATGGAAGAATATATCCAAAATGGCACTCGTTTAGGTTGGTTAATTGATAGAGTTAACCGCAAAGTTTATATTTACCGTTCCAAGAATACAGTTGAAGAATTAGATAATCCGTCAACATTGAGTGGAGAAGATGTTTTACCTGGTTTTGTGTTGGATTTGGCTGGAATTTGGTAAATTCTTCACTCCACCCCCAAACTCCTGTAGAGACGTAGCAGTGCTACGTCTCTACAACCCCTAACTTTTTTCACTGCCACTCTTGAAATCCATCATTAGTATTCCGCAACAAGGAATTAAATTGCTGACGACGACTTTCAAAGTTAGCTGCAATGAAAATCAACGCAATTCCAACTAATAACCCTACTACCCATTTCAGGAAGGGATAAAGCAGAATAAAAAGTACTAATTGATAAAAAGACGTAATTAAGAATGTTGCCGTACCAATATACAAAAAGGCGCGTATTCTTAATCCTAATCCCGCGAAAATCGCAATCAAACTGAAAATCCCCGGTATTAAACCTGTATCTTGATGGAATACAACCGCATATGCACCAATTATTCCACTACCTAACATTCGTAACCCGTGACGATATGGTTTGTTTTGCCGTAGTTTGAGTAGGGAATCAAATTGAGCAATATACAGTAACGACAAACCGATTGAGGAAATGTACCATAAAGTATCGGTTAAACCTAAATCGATAAACCAACGCCACAACACCCAATTAACTAACGCCAAACTAATGTAGGTAAAGCGGAATTTTTTGGTAATTCTAGCAATGAAAATATAGTAACCAGCTACCAATAATAAAGAAATAGAATAAATTTGGATTCTGGTTTCCCACAAATAAAATAATGGCAGAATATATGCTGTTACTTGCCAAGGTTTTTTAGATAAACCCCAACGCTCCCACGGTAAAATGTAGAGTACATAACCGACTATACAGGAAACCCCTGCTATCCAAGGACGTATTTGTTGTAAGAAAACGCTTACTACCGAAGTTGGTGGTATAAAATGTCGGAAAATAGCAATTTCTACTAAACCGATGTAAACCCAGATTTCCGCTGCTGTAATCTCTCCTAGAATTGGTTGCGATGGTAATCGATCGCTACGTCTTCCTTGTCTTCCTTGAAATATCGCGTAGCTACTCAATAACAATCCCGTTGCTATTGCTAATCCATGAGCTTCTATAGGAGAAGTAATTGCAGCTATTAATAACACGCTACCCAAAGCCCAGTGAGAATGAGCAAATATTTTTAATTCTTGATGACTCAGACGTAGATAGCTTGTCAACCAACGCGACAGTAAACGATAAGCATAAGCGATCGCTGTAGCTAGGGTAGCCAAAATAATTAAACCATCACCGGCAGCACCACCAGATGCTTGGCTGAATTGATAAAATAACAATTCATATGCAGCAATCGATACGCCGACAATTCCTAAATAAAGCAGCGGTTTTAATTTTTGATTGCGTCTTCCTACACCAATTACAATCAAAGCAACAGCTAACGTCGATAAACCAGTCCAATTCTCAAAAGTATTCAAGCGTAACAATACGCCGAAACCACCGTATATTAAAGGTAGAATATGCCAGTTATTGGGAAGTTTTCCAGGATGGTGCCTTTTTGCCAACCATTCACCTAAAAGTTGCGTAATTAAACCTAACCCGATATTAGCGATCGCCAGATAAATAAGTCGTGGTGAGCCATTACCGGTGACTTCGTAAACACCAAATTCCAATATCTCAATCAGATACAATTCCACCAACTCCACACCCCAACCAATACCGTAAAATGTCCAATTGGTGGATTCGTAGAAATGACGGAACGATAAAGCTAGTAAAATAATAACCGTAGAAATTGCATAAGGTAAAACATTAGATTCACCAATCAAATAAATCGATATAGCATGTAAACTTAGCGATACCAACTCACAGCCACAAAGCGCACTAGCCCAAAAATCCGTAGCGACAGCATATATATTTGCTAATTCATTTCCTCGCTGCAATAATTTACGACTTATCCACAAACATAGAACGATCGCAGCAGAAAGTATAAACCAACCCCCAAGGCGTAGTGAAGTAAACTCCCATACCGCAGCAGCAATACAACTTAAACCAAATCCGACCGTAATTACCGCAGACTGTTTGTTCTTTAAATATCTCGTATTCACAAACATTACCGCCGTACCTACAGCCAAACCGATTAACCGACTTCCAGCAAAAGGTAAAGTTAATAACTGAGCAAATAGGATGCTTAAAATACTAATTATTTGTTTACTTTCTCTTCCTTCCCTCTTGCGACTAGCTATCACCGTCAGCGTTACCGGTGTAGCTAACCAAGTCAATCCCCAACTTGCTTGATTTACATCAACTCCATTCCCAGCCAATTCGGTATTCGTCAACAACAGTAAATAACTCACACCCGCAAGCACTGAGCCAATATGCCATGCACTGCGTCGCCAAACTCCATCGCCAAAACTAAATAACCATTCCGCTACCATTACAATCAAGCAAATAACCGCCCAAATTTCTCGTGAAAGACTGGGGAAGAATAAGTTTATCCAAGAGAATAGGGTAAGTGTTGCAGTGATGTGAGTTAGATAAGGGAGGAGGGAAGAGGGGGTGGAGGGGGTAGAGGGGGGAGAAGATAAAGATATTTTGTGAAAGTGTTGGTGGGTGACGATTGCTAGGGTGATGGTGGATAAAAGTAAGTTTAGGGAACGTAATATGGGATTTTCTAAAGCGACTGCGGTTAAGGTAAGCCCTAAAATCAATGTTAATATTTCACCAAAGCTTGCTAAATCAAGTTTATTAATGGTGGGAATATCTTGCTGCTGAGTTTGTTTATCGGCAGCGCTCTGTTGAGAAGGAGATGCTCCCGGAGATGTTGCGACTAGAGTTTTTTCTCTGTTTCTCAAATTATCCGTAAACGCCACCATAAAAATGACGTAGGGAAATAACGCTACGCTCAATAATACCCAATAATTATTTTGAGAATTAGTAAATTCAGTCGCAAATGTAATAATCGAAGAGTGAAATGCATCGGGTAATAATCGCCAACCCAAGCACATTGACTGCAAGCCAACGATAAAGAAAGCAGTTAAATCCCTCTTTAAACTATATAAATGTAAGCGACTGTGGAAAAACCATAACCCCAATCCGCTAACAGCAATTGCTTGCAAAGGATTACTCCAAACCGTTACAAACCAACCGAGGAATAGTAAGATGCCGCCGATGGTTTGTGAAGGGAAAGTGGGGGGAGAAGGGGTAGAGGTGGTAGAAATTTCTTTTTGTTCCCTTGTCTCCTTGTCTTCTCGTTGCGCTAGCCAAGCTATTAACCAACCGCAAATACCAATAGCTAAACCCAATTGAGCAACATTTATACCAGCACCAATAATTGCTCGTAGTAATAAGAATATTGATGAGTAAATGATAACTAAGGCAGGTACATTTTTACCCCAAGATAACTGAGATAAATATCTTTTTTCTACCCCCTCTACCCCATCTACCCCACGCCACTTGCTACAACGGAGGGTACCGTGCCGCAGCAGTGGCTCCTCTTCCCCCTCTCTCCTAACACGGCTCAGAGGTTGAAAAACGGTAATTATAGTCGTTCCTATAACAGCTAAATAAACTGCAATTAAAGGGAATCCGGAAAACTTCCAACCCCAATGCAGATAACTCAATCCCAGAATATTGATTAAAGATAATTTATTAACCGGAACACTTCCAGTAAATATTGACTGCTTAGAGAGTAATACAGTTATTCCCGTTAAAATAATCGACGCAATACCAACTAAAAGCCAGTTAATTGGATTCTGCCACAAACCGAAGCTATCCATTGCCCAAAAGTTAATTGGAATGAGTAGCATTGTGACAATATGCAAAGCGGCACTTGTCAACCGTAAATTTGCTTGTTTCCCAGTCCATAAACTGAGTCCAAAAAAACTTAAAGTATAAGTGAATAAAACTCCGTATTGTAAAAAAGCTGTAAATCTTTCCCACTGACTAGCAGCCAGAGCACCAGAGGAAGCGACTACGGTGAACATTCCCAAAAATAGTAACCAACGAACGCTAAATTCTGCTCTTAGCGATCGCCACACTGTACTGACAAGGTTCGGTGTCGCCGGTACTTTAGGCTCATGAGTAGGTAACTTCGCTGGGGAAACTACTTTCTCAGTTTGTCTTTGAGGTACAGTTTGAGTCTGTAAGATTACCCTACAAGTTAGATATTCCCAGCATATCTGCCTAACTTGAGCATCGGATATTAAATTCAAGCGCAACCATTCATCAAGCCCCTGCAATAACTGTGGATGTTCTGGAGGAAGCGTGATTTTAAACTGAAGCGGGCGGTTTTGGGATGACATAATTCAACTCACCCTAATAAGACAATAATTACATCATTCCTTAGATGGATATATAAGTGTGAGTTGTTTATGACACTTCAGTTATTGAATCAAATAAGTAGTCAAGCAAAATTATTTATATAATTACTCCTGGCTTATATAACCCGGAGCTAATCCCTATTGCCTATTCCCTGCCTAAACGAAATGTTAAATTAATCAAAATTAAGAATATAAAAAAATTGTAGGGTGTGTTACGGCTATAAAATAATTTGATCGCAAAGAATAAATTGGGGTATGCCGCAGGGCACCATTATTTATGACCAAGCCCTTCGGGCTTCCTTCGAGCGAAGCGAGTTGACTGTATTTTCGATCGAATACGAATCCTATATCAAAACCCCAGATTTATAGTTGATAATCTATTTCCCTGCCTAAAGGAAATCTTAAATTAATGAAAATTAAGAATTGTAGGGTGTGTTACGGCCATAAAATAATTCGATTGCAAAGAATAAATTGGGGTATGCCGCAGGGCACCATTATTTATGACTGTATTTTCGATCA
>JBCBQE010000112.1:0-11695 GCA_039820385.1 Cyanobacteria bacterium J06635_10 | reverse complement strand
TTTAATGCGTCAGCTTCGTTGTGTTTATCTTCTCCCATTGTCGCAGCAATCGAACCGATGGAAGTAGCAGCAGCAGCTTCAGCATAATAACTATCATCCCCCGCGGTGAGAAATTTTTTCAAAGCTTCATAGCTAGAGTTAGTTTTGATTTTACCAAGTGCTTGTGCTACAGCTCGTCGCACGTAAGGATTTTCATCTGACAAATACTCAACCAAAACATCAAAAACTTGATCTAACTTAACTTCTGCAAGCTGCTTGACAACTTCTACACGCACACCCCAGAAAGCATCATTTTTTAACGACTCCGATAGTGCTTTGACAACTTCTAATCCACCCTTCTTCGCCAAAGCTCCCGCAGCATAAATCCGGGAAACGGAATTTGCATCGTGTAGTAATTGGGCTTTCAACTCCGGTATGGGATATTCCAAAACAACAGTCTTCAGGTAATGATTGCCCACATCAAAGCTGATAAAATCGGGTTTTTTCTCTACGGGGAAGTAAAAACTTTGCTCCTTCTCATTTACCCGCACCGTAAAAACTTTCAAGTCTTCGCTTCCATCTATATAACCCAAACCGATGGGAATTCTTAAATCGAACAAACCTTCGTTATTTTTATCCTCCGAAGTTACCTGAGTTTGGGTAACCGTCACTTTTGCCAGATTTGCATCTCCATCCCAAGCATAAGCAACTTTAAAATCTGGATGTCCGCCACGATACACATATTGGTCAAAAAGAAAAGTTAAATTACGACCAGTTGCTTTTTCAATTGCTCGTAATAAGTCTATCGTTTCCACAGTTTGGTGAGCATTATCGTTAACAAACGTAGCCATAGCTCGCCAAAACAAATCTTCTCCCAACTGATCTCGCATCATATGATACACACATGACCCTTTTTCATAAATATGGCGATCGTAAAGTTCGATAGCTTCTCGATAAACATGAGTTACCATGGGACGACGATAGCGACTGCTATCTTCAGCAATATAACGGCGTGCTTGCTGCAAACGATAGTAATCCGCTGTTTGAGAACAATATTCATGTTCAGTCCACATCACCTCAGAATAAGAAGCCATCCCCTCCTTTACCCAAGCATGGGACCAATGTTTTATTACTACCAAATCGCCAAACCACTGATGCGCCAATTCGTGAACAACTAAACTTTCAGCGTTACGGTTATCAACGACTGCTTTTTCATCGAGCAAACATCGATCGGTTAACAGCGTGGTAGAAGTATTTTCCATCCCCCCAAAAATGAAATCATCAACGCAGACTTGAGCGTATTTAGGGAAAGCATAAATATAACCATATTTTTCGCTGAGAAACTCCATCATTTGAGGAGTTTTACCCATAGTGCGTTTAGCATCTTCTTCCCGACCCTTATCTACGTAGTAGATAACGGATTTGTCTTTCCATCTATCGCTTATCTCAGCAAAATCACCGACAGCAAGAGTCATCAAATAAGTAGGATGAACCTGTTTTTGCGACCAATGATAAACTTTATTATCCCCATCTTCCGAAGTAGCAACTAAGGTACCATTAGAAATCGCCATCATTGATTTGGGAACCGTTACGCGAATTTCTGAAGTAGACAATTGCCCGGGATAATCAAAGCAAGGAAACCAAAAGCGTGAATCCTCGTCTTCTCCCTGAGTCCAAACTTGAGTCGGTTTATTGGGATAATGTTCGTCTGGTTGAATAAAATAAATACCGCGTTGGGGTTTTTCTACTGAATAAGCTACTTTTATGTCAATTTCCTTGTTAAATTGAGTCGGAGAACTAAGTTTTATATCTAAATATTCGCCATCATAATCAAACTTCTGTGGAGTTTCTCCGACTACAACCGACTCAATATTTAAGTTGACAGCATCCAACTGTAAGCTCGCTACCCCATTGCGTATTGGTACTAAAGTTATTTTACAACTACCAGATAGAGTTTGTAGGGGTATATCCAAACTCAAATCTAGAAAAATATGCTTTACCTGTCCCGGTTTATCTGGATTGTACTGGGGCTTTGCACCCGGTAAAACAAAAGATTTGTGGCGTTGATTTTCGGTATCGAAATGTGACTTCAACATCGATGTCTATTTACCTTCTATTGCGAACCATTCTCACTGAATGCTGAATTTTAATTTGGAAAAATAACAATTGCTGGTGAATTATCACTCAACAATAAAGTCCCGCTTACTTGATACACTCCCCTACCTTAAAGCGTATTACCTATTTTACGTCTTAACGGTTTTTTCCTGAGTCGAAATACTTCAGGCTGGATTTATATAGATTAGAATTATTTGTCACCAATACTCAAACTTTAATTGATATGACAAAAATTCGTTGATGAATTAACAGGTTATCTTGGTAAATTTTGCCAAATTTCTAAACCTATAGTGTGTAGAATTACTAATTTTATCAGTAAATACCGATAATCTGTTAGATGAAATATGAAGCATGGAAGGTGAAGGGTTCCCATAAGAATTTTTTTTAGAAGAAAAAAATCTTATGGGTGCCCGTGAAGGAAAAATTCACAGGAACCCTTGACATTAGTCAAAGCTTTGATGTTCCTTTAAACGGCGATCGTCGGCTAAGGCTAAAAAATCAAGAAAATAGGAATCAGGCAGCGAAAAAAGCATCATTACAATTCTTAATCAATATTTATGTTGAATTTAAGAAATATGAACCATAATTTGCACTCAGGCTAACTCTCAATTCCTGCCGGTTAACTTTTTATTTCATTACTGCCAACTTATTAAAAAATACTGTAATGTCTAAACTTAAGCCTAGATTTTTAATTCCTGCTATCGGTGCTGCTGTTGTTGTAATTGGCGGTATTGCAATTTATTCATATTTGAAAGGTGGCCCATCTGGGGGTATTTCCGATGCTGCTGCTAGTGCCAAACTAGTTCCAGATGATGCGATGATGGCAACTTATATTGCCACAGATCCGCAAGTTTGGTCAAAACTGGAAAAGTTTGGTACTCCCGAAGCCCAAAAATTGGTAACTGCGGGACTAAAGAGCTTTAATAAAAATTTGTCAAGTGATAATAGCATTTCTTATGATAAAGACCTAAAACCTTGGGTTGGTGGTGTCATGGTAGCCGTATTACCGCCACCAAAAGTCCAACCGGCGCAAAATAAACCCCAAGCATCGGCAGCAGAGCCAAATATCTTGATGGTAGTGGGAATTAAAGACAAAGTAGAAGCTTTAAATTTTGCCAATAAACTCAAGCAGCAGAAAGGCGTTAAAAGTAAAGAAATCAAGTATAAAGGTCAATCAATCCAAGAAACCAAAGGCAAAATCAGTACCACCTATAGCACTATATTAAACGATCGCGTATTATTTGCTCCTTCTCAAAACGCCATACAGCAAGCAATAGATACATCTAAAGGAGAACCTTCATTTCTGAATAAACCAGGTGCTTCCCAAGTCATAGGAAATAACCTAAATTTGGAGAATACTTTAGCACAAGTTTACGTACCCGATTACGCGGGTATGATGAAGCAGTTAATCGCGAACAATCCACAAGTACAACAAATACCACCGCAAACCCTAGAGCAGTTGAAGCAGATAAAATCCGTCGTTGGGGGTATCGGTGTTGATGAGCTGGGATTGCGAGTTAAAGCAAACACCAACCTAGACTCCCGACTTGTAAAATATCACTACGAAAAAACACCAGGTAAAGTATTATCTCAACTCCCCCAAGATACCATAGCTGCCCTTAGTGGAGGAGGTATTAGTAAATGGTGGAAGGCTTTTGCCGAACAAGCAAAAGACAATCCGGATCTTAACATAATGCTGACTCAAGTACGGGGACAATTAAAATTTGTCGATATCGACTTAGATAAAGAAATATTTGGTTGGATGGATGGGGAATTTGGTATAGCTGCTATTCCTACAAATCAAGGATTATTAAGACAAATTGGTTTCGGCGGTGCATTCTTATTTCACACTAGCGATCGCAAAACAGCGTCAGCCACATTTAGCAAACTAGACAATCTCGCCAAAGCCCAATCAATTAAAGTAGCCCAAAAAGACATGGAGGGCAAACAAATCACAGAATGGCAGATTCCCGGGCAAGGTGCAATACTAGCCCACGGGTGGCTAGGTGAGGGAACCGCACTACTAACCCTAGGTGGTTCCATCGCTGAAACACTTACTCAGAAAGAATTTCAACCTCTTAACAGCAGTAAAAGCTTCCAAAATACAACAGCAACATTACCACAAGAAAACGGCGGTTATTTCTACCTAGATATGGAAAAAGCCCTACCAGTAGTAAATCGTCTCTTCCCACCACCAGCAGAAGCAAGCGTCATCCTCAACTCCATTCGCGGAATCGGCGTTACCGCCACCAGCCCCAACAAATCCTTAACACAAATGGAAATGTTGCTAACACTAAAACGTAAAAAATAGGGCATGGGGAGTTATGAGTTAGGAGTTAGGAGTGAGTAGTGAATAGTGAGTAGTTAATATTAAATATTTTCTCCATCTCCCCCTCTCCCCATCACCCCATCTCCTCATCTCCCCCTCTTCCCCCTCTACCCCCTCTCCCCTTAATACTTTTGACTTTTGACTTCCCCTCCTAGGGCGCTCATTACTTGTTAAATATTCGTTTCAAGTTAAAACATAGTTCCCTGATGCGGCTTATTATTCTTAGAGGCAAACTTTTTCCTTTTTCCAAAATCAACAAGTAAATTAGCCAATATTACTGATGGTTATCGCTGCAAAAAATACTGTACCACTATCTATACGCTTGATAAATGGATTGCTGGGGATCAAGCCAATATACGCTATAGCAAGACATCAAGCCCGTAAAATGATCGTAAAACGCGGGGAAAGAATTGGTGTACCTTGGAAAAAACAAGTAGAAGAGATGAAAGCCGTTGATTGGGAAAGTCAAATCAAGAAAGTAGAAAATCCCAATGTTTCTTATCCCGATTATTTCCTTGATTCATTCCACGGCTATGAAGAAGGTAATATGGGCTGGAAACCCGCTTTAGAATTAGAAGTTGCAGCTTTGACGGTTCACTCTAAACTTTTTAATCAAGCTGGTGAATTAGAAGGAGATTCAAAATTAAGGGCTTCTTATCACAATATACTCAAACCGCAAATTCCCGAACCACAAGACATATTAGATTTGGCTTGCGGTGTCGGTTTAAGTACCTTCGCTTTACAAGAAATTTATCCCCAAGCCAAAGTTACAGGTTTAGATTTATCTCCTTACTTCTTATCAGTTGCCAATTACCACTCGCAACAGCGTCAAACTAATACTAATTGGGTTCATGCAGCAGCCGAATCTACAGGTTTACCGGATGCTTCATTTGACTTAGTTTCAATTTTCCTAACCTGTCACGAATTACCCCAGTCTGCAACTCGAAAAATCTTTGCAGAAGCAAGGCGAGTATTGCGCCCTAATGGTAATTTGGCAATTATGGATATGAATCCGCAATCTGAAGTTTATCAGAAAATGCCGCGTTACGTTTTGACTTTACTCAAAAGTACCGAACCTTGTTTAGATGAATATTTCGCTTTAGACATCAAAGGCGCTTTAATTGATGCTGGCTTCCAAACTCCCACAATTACTCCCAATAGCCCCCGTCATCGTACCGTAGTAGCTAAAGTCGCAAACTAAGAAAAAAGGTAGAGGAGAAGATGGGGAGATGGTAAGCCAAGAAAAGCGGCACGGAACACGCACCGTTGTAGCAAGTGGCGCAACCCGTTCATCGAAGATGTTCCCGAAGGGTAGGGGGAGATGGGGAGAATTATTAACTCCTAACTCCTCACTCCTAACTCTTAACTCCGCGAGTTCCTTATCCAATGCCCCATCTCCCACTATATCTATGCCGGAAACAATTTACGTACCAATGGCTTGGGAATAAAACTGAGTCCTAAGGCTGCTATAGTTCTTGTATTAAACTTTTGTTGAATCAAAGCATTTACAAGTAAAGGTCTTGCTTCTTTTCTATTTTCATCCCGCAATAAACCGATAGCTAAAGTAGTTTGTGCGTGTAGCCACCGACTGCGGAAATAACTCTTAAATTCTTGTAACGCTTCATCTTCCATAAATTGACGAAAACAGAATATTGTAGCCTTGGCACCTCTAATTTTAGCCTTAATATTTTTACTGCCAATATTCATGGTTTCAGATAGTGCATGATTGCGATATTTACTCAACCTTTCTGGAGAATAATACGCTCCAGCACCCGAACGACAAGCCATATAGGTTAAATATAAATCCCAAAAAGGCCCCGCCTGCGGAGGAAATTTGTCCCAATCGATGGCATCTTTCCGAATCACCGCTGCAACGGAACTAGGCACAGCTTGATTAACTAACGCAATTTCATAAAAAGGTTGATATGTTCCTTCTTTCAACTCATCGCGCTTCCACATATGAGTGCATTCTTCTGTGGCTGCATCATCAATATTGCTGCGATCGTCTATGATATAGTGATCGCAAAAAGCTAACGCTAAATCTTGATTCCGATCCAGTTGCGGCACAAGTTTTTCTAAAAAGTCCTCATTCCACATATCATCATCGTTAAGACTAGCAACATATTGTCCTCGTGCTTCTTTTACAGCACTAATAATATTGCTAGCTACTCCCAAATTATTTTCATTCCGACGAAATCGAATTCGTGAGTCATTAAAAGATTCTACTATCTCTTGGGGACTTTCTGGGCTACAATCATCGGTTACAATAATCTCAATATTTTGATAAGTCTGATCCAGAGCGCTTTGAATCGCTTGCTTTAAATAAATTGAGCGATTGTAAACTGGTACAATTACGCTAACTAAAGATTGTTGGGAATCTATTTGTAAGGACATAATTTGAATTCCTGATATTGGGTAGATGAATCTTGAGAGTCAAGATAAGTAATCTTGATGATGGGTTAGTATTTCCATAGCTAAGCTACGGATTTTTTTATAAATTTCCATCATTCATCATGTAGAAAATTGAAGATACTATAGGTCTTCAAAAGAAAAAAATTGGAAGATAATTAATGCTTGCTTTCCTTATAATTTCTAGGATTATGAGGATATAATCAGGATTTAGGTAACCTAGGTGCGACACGATAATTCCACGTTTTTTTCATTAAATGATAATTTTCATCCCAATTGGGGGGGGGAAAATGTGTCAGCAACTTATTTAGTAACATTATAATTTTTTTATCGACGAACTGCGAACCTCTAAAGAAATATATTTGGCAAACAAAATACTTTAAGAAAAGAAAAACAATATTATAATAAAAATTGGCTGAAACATCCCTGCTTCTAGTAAATAAATTGAATTAATAAGATAATTAGATTGAGTATAGCGAAATATTTTCTGCGATGCATGCATATCAAACTTAGGAATTCTTTTCTTATCTATAAGAAATTCTTAAGGATTAAAATAAAACAAAATACTTGCTTATGTAATTAAGTTAAGAAAGAAAGTTTTATTTCTTCTACTACAAATTAATTCTAATGCTTAATCCCTGTTGCCTGCCCTTACGGTACGGTATTCTGATTTTGATTATAGTATATATAGCGGATACAACGGTCATTAATTGGTTACCCTCACCCGCTCTTGTTTTTCAATGCAATTTGTGGTTCTTAATTTTATATCTTCTCAGCTTAGACAAATTATACTAATAACCAAAGTTGGGCTACCTCTTTTAACTTAAACATATGGGTTAAATTCCCCACCGCGTGCTTTCTCGAATTGGGTTGGGGTTTAAATCCCCATCCCAATTCCAATCAACTTCTAACTTCCAACTTCTATTTTCCTTCGTTTTAAGGGATAGGAATATGAATGACAAACTCTGTACCTTGCCCTTCTGAGGAAAAACATTCTAAAGTTCCACCATGAATTTCTGTAATAATTTGATAACTAATCGAAAGTCCTAAACCAGTACCCTTACCTTCTGGTTTAGTGGTAAAGAAAGCATCAAACAACTTATTTTGCAATTCTCGCGATATTCCATTTCCATTATCACTAATACTAATTCTTACTTTATTATTATCAATTAATTTAGTATTAATACGTATTTGAGGGATCGAGGATTTACTTGCTTCTACTCCTTCCTCAATTGCATCAATGGCATTGGAGAGTAAATTCATAAATACCTGATTAAGTTGTCCAGGATAGCATTCGACTTCAGGTAAATCGCCATACTCTTTTACAACTCGAATTTCAGGAAAAACTTCGTTAGCTTTCAAGCGATGAGATAAAATCATCAAAGTTGTGTCAATACCTTGATGAATATCAGCAGTTTTTTTTCGAGTAGCATCTTTGCGTGAAAAATTACGTAGCGAATGCATAATATTGGTGATACGCTCAATACCCAGGTTCATGGAAGCAATCATTTTTGGTAAATCTTCTAAAACGAAATCTAAATCGATTGCATCAATTTTGTTTGTAATTTCTTCAGGTGGATTGGGTAAATGTATCTGATAAAGTTTTAATAAACTAATTAAGTCTTCTAAATAATTGCTAGTATGTTCTAAATTACCAGCAATAAAACCGATGGGATTTTTAACTTCATGGGCTACACCAGCAACTAATTGTCCCAAAGATGAGATTTTTTCAGCTTGCATTAATTGGAACTGGGATTGTTGCAATTGACGATTAAGATTTCGTAATTTTAGCTGTACATTTACTCGCGCTAGTACTTCCTCGTAATTAAATGGCTTAGTAATATAGTCTACAGCCCCCAGCTTAAAACCTTTAATTTTATCGGTTGAATTTGAAAGGGCAGTCATAAAAATTACTGGGATATTCTTAGTTTTTTCATCAGCTTTTAACCGGCGACAGGTTTCAAACCCATCCATTCCCGGCATCATAATATCTAGCAAAATCAAGTCGGGAGAGAAGGTTTGCAGTTTGTTCAACGCCATATCACCACTGTTAGCAATCAACACCTCATGTCCGTGTATTTGTATGATATCAAACAAAATTTCGGTGTTGTTGATGTTATCATCAACAATTAAAATTAGGCCTTTTTGTATTTCCATCATATCGGCGTCGAATAACTTTTTTGCACTTAGAAAGAAAATACTTTCTTTATCCAAGTCTGTACTTAGATGTAACGACTTTATAATTCTCAAAAAGTTTTGTGATTCAGCTTTAATGTCACCAATTTCAAGAATCTCAGCTTAATCTCAAATTTCTCAACAATAGATAATCTAAAATCTGGCTATATACTATCAATAATGCACGCCTCAAATATAATTTTGAGGAATAATTTTTGCAAGTCAAGGGTTCCCATTAAATTTTTTTTATTCTTAAAAAAAATAATGTGTGCCCGTCAAGCAGTTTTCGATTAAGCTAATCGATAAACTTATCTTGACTATAAAAAAAGATTATTGTAACATTTAGTGAAAAAATTTTTCTCAACATCTAATTAGAACTTCAACAGAAATATAATCCTGTCAATCTAAATACTTTTATAGAATAAACAGACACTATACCCCGATTCCATCTACCAGGAAGTAAAATAATTACAGTATAAGTGTTTCATATTTCCAACATTATTTGTAAGCACCCATAGAATCTTGTGCTTCATAATATAGTTGAGTTGCAATCAGAAACATTTCTTGTCCTGCATGTAAATAGCTTTCATCATAGTTGAGAGGAAAATATTCTAATTCTCCCAAACCATCACTAATTTGATTCAATGTATAGTAGAAATGAGCCGCAGCTCGTGCTAAGCTCGGTGGATTTGGCAAAGAACTAAAAGTAGTTTGTGCTAGTTTAAGGTTTTCTTGACAATCTTGCAAATAGTTCTGAAATTCTTCTAACAACTCATCATCAAAAGGATCTGCAGCCAATTTCTCTATTTGTTCCTCCCAGGAATTGAGAATATCGTACACAAAGTGATTAACTGGCTGATAAACCAAGAGCAACCATTCTTCTACTTGTCGATCGGCATTTTGCCCTGTCTTGCGTCTCTTTTTATATTGCTGTTGTGCTGTTTGATTGCGTTGCTGTCTCTTACTATTCGATTTCTCAAAACTGTAATGTAGTTGTCTGTCGTAAGATTGACGCTTTTGTGCATCGCTCAACACTTCATAAGCAGCATTAATACTTATAATTTTTTCGCTATCCGTTGTTTCTTGATTCACATCAGGATGAAACAACTTGACTAAGCGGCGATAAGCTTGCTTTATTTCCGCTTGGCTTGCATTCCGATCGATATTAAGAGTTTCGTAGTGATTAGACTGTGACATTACTTAAATTTATCGTTAGTTGATCCTACTAACTGACTTAACATCCAAATTTTGGAACAGCGGTGTACTTAAGTATCTTTCCCCAAAACTAGGCTGAATTAATACAATTAAGCGTCCTTCGTTTTCTTTGCGCTTAGCAACACGAATTGCAGCACACAAAGCTGCTCCAGTTGAAATTCCTGATAATAACCCCTCTTCTAAGGCCAACCGCCTACCGTAAGCTATTGCCTCATTATCTGTAATAGTAATTACCTCATCAATCAATTCCACCTTCAATATCTGAGGAACAAATCCCGCCCCAATTCCCTGGATTTTGTGAGGGCCAGGCCTTCCTCCAGATAAAACCGAACTTGAAGCCGGTTCAACGGCGATCGCCTTAAAATTCGGTTTACGTGCTTTTATGACTTCTGCGATACCCGTGATTGTTCCCCCAGTTCCGATTCCTGCAACAATCATATCAACTTTTCCATCTGTATCCTGCCATATTTCTTCAGCAGTTACATCTCTGTGTATTTTCGCGTTAGCAGGGTTGCGAAACTGTTGTAGCATATAGGCATGAGGAGTAGTATCTACAATTTTTTGCGCTTGCCTAATTGCTCCACTCATGCCTTCAATTCCTGGCGTTAATTGTAGTTGAGCACCATAAGCCCGTAACATTGCTCTTCGTTCGGCACTCATGGTATCGGGCATTGTCAACACCAATTGATAACCTTTGGCCGCCGCCACCATCGCTAGGGCTATACCTGTATTTCCAGAAGTCGGTTCTACCAACAGCGTTTTCCCTGGAGTTATCAAACCTTCTTCTTCTGCGGCATTAATCATATTAGTGCCAATTCTATCTTTTACCGATGCAGATGGATTCATACTTTCCAACTTCATTACAATGTTCGCGACACAACCCTCTGCTTGCGGAATGCGATTTAACTGTACTAAAGGAGTCCGACCAACTGCTTCTGTAATATTACTGAGGATATGCATAGTATTACACTTTATTCCCAACTTTTAACTGATAATTTGTAATTGATAATTAGCGATCAACTTGCTGATCTACTTTTAACTTACTGCCATTAAAATAGACAAGGTGACTGTCTCACAAGAGTTATATTTTTGAGTCCCATGAAAATCAAATGTGTAACAACTATGTAACTTCCCGATAAAAGCTTACATATATCAATACATACCGGCTTAGCCTACATTTTTAAAGAGCTATAACCAAGTGCGAAATAATTAACTTAATATATTTTGCCGCTTCTAAAAATCTAGATGAAGTCCACGGACTCAATTTTACTCATCCCAAACGCGCCTATAAGTTTACATAGGAACATAAAAAGCCTCCGCCATTTTTTCTGACAAAGCTCGGTCACTCTGGGAATTATGGTACGATACCAAGAATTATTTAGTTGATTCGAGGGCGCTTATAAGTATTTCGAGGACTGTGCAGGTAAGGTTTTATAAGCGTGGAATTATTTTATACCTATTGCTTATCGTGCA